>JBDTAI010000044.1:0-10894 GCA_039924685.1 Ktedonobacterales bacterium | reverse complement strand
CGGTCGGGAAGCAGTCAATATCGTCGATCATCCGTCGATCATCCGTCGATCAACATCGAGGCCAGCGCTGGCCTTTACACGTCACATCTGTGCAAGGAGTTCTTGTCATATGAACAAATCACGAGAGGTCCTCTTGCGTCGCACGACGGCCATCCTGGCCGCCATTGGAATCGTCTTGATGCTCATCGGCGGTCTTGTAGGCGGAGGCGCCACCATTCTCATCTCCGGGTTGGGGGCCATTGTATGTGTGGCGGCCTGGGGCGTGGCGGTGGCGCTGTCCCTGCTCGCGCGTCGCTTCCAATGGCTCGCCTTGCTGGCGGGTACCGCGATTGTCAGCGTCATACTTGGCTTTTTGCAGCTTGGCGTATATAGCCAGTCTGATCAGCGCACCACAGCGCTCCTTCAGGTGGCGTTTCTGGCGTTCGCCTTTGGCGCGCTAATCACTTCGCTTGTCGCAACCGACTCCATCTTTGATCGCGCTCCAGCGGCGATGAGCGGCGCGCTTGCCTTGATTGTACTGATTGTCGGCGGCGTCATAATCGGCGGCGCCATCGGCAATAACCAGGCTGGTGTGCCGCCACGCTTCATCGAATTTGGTTTCCATCTGTATCTACTCTCCGGCATATTTGCCGTAGTGACCTGGATTCTTGGCTCCGCCGCAAGTTTCCTCTCACGCGCCTGGGGTTGGTTTGCCCTGGCGGTTCTCTTGCCTGGCATTGGGGGATTCATGTTTGGCCTCTTCGGGCCAACACGCCTCGATGTGAAGCTGGCCCAGGAAGATAAGCGCGCGCGTCGTGTTGCGGGCGTCGCCTGATAGCCTGGCTGCCTTCATAGCGTTCTTGGCGTTCTTGGCGTTCTTGCGGCTTACACGCAGTTTACACACATCTCACGGATAGCCGCCCGACGAATCACATCCACGCGCCCGTTATATCGCGCCTGCCCTGCTGATAGGGCGGGCGCTTTCTGTTGGGAGCAAGTGACCCCCTGAGTTGCTGCTATCGTCTGCTATCGTCTGCCGTCTGCTGCCGTCTGCTGGCGCTCGTCATACTCCATCCAGGCGGCTGACGCTGCTCGCCGCGAACAGTGCGCGTCTGCGTCCAGCGAGATGCCCTTAGCGAGATGCCCTTAGCGAGATGTCCTAAATACATGGCGGTTGCGCGCCGACTGGTATGTCTCTTGCGACGCATACAGTGAACTTCCCCGAGCGTCCCCTGACACAAGCGAGCAGACATAGCGCGTCAGTGCGTCAAGGGTTATCAGGGTTATCAGGGTGTCAGCGTAATGGACAGTAGTGGGCAATGGAGGGAGACAATCAGCATATGGCAAACAACACGGATACTCCAGCGGGCGACCAGAGCGCCCATACCATGCTGCTGCGCATTCGGCGCGGCGCTGTGGCGCTGGGAACTGACGGTGAACTGGGCAGTGTGCAACAGATCGTTGTGGACCGCGAGAGTAACGAATTGCGGGCGCTGGTAGTGCGCCTGGTCGGCGCCGATAGCGGAGAGACACGCGAATTGGAGATTCCTGTCAGTCACATCCAGCATGCCAGTGGTTCCCAGGTGCAGCTTGACTTCGGCCGTGCCGATCTGCGCGCCCACCCAGAATTGGCGCCTCTCTACAACCCTGACGACTATACGCCAGTCGATCAGGGAGCGAGGGCGCAGGAGGACCAGGCCCAGCGCGTAGCCGCCGCCACGGAGCATCCCGTCGTCACACAGGTGGAACGTGACGCCGCCGCCGTCGTCATGCCCGAAACGCTGACCGATGATGCGCCCACTGCATCGCAGCAGGCGATGGATGTGGATAGCCAGCGGACGGCGCCCGCGATGAAAGCTACGCGGCGACCATCCAGCACGGCTGGATCGGGTAGGGTAGATACGCCGATGACACTCGCTACACCCGTCGCGGATACACCGCCGCCGGTAACGGGACAGGCGATGGGCGCAACCTCGGCGCCGCTGACCGGCCCCAGCATCTCGGCCTCGAAAAGCGCGCTGCCGGACTATGGTGTTGACTCGACACTGCCACAGCGCCCCGGCGCAGACGCGATTGGGGTCAGCGCCACTACGCCCGCCAACGACATCCCGCCAATGGCGATTCCGACGCCAGATGCGGCTGAGCCGATGGGAGCGACACTCAATCTCTCGGCCACCGATCCGATGGCTACTGACTTCACGCCTGCGCGGTCCGCGCAACTTGACGAGTTGCAGCCAGTGATGCTGGGTGGCCTCTCAACCCCGATTCCACCTACGCGCCAATTGCCTGAGCCTGGGTCGCGCTTCAGCTTCAAGTTCTCACCAGTGGTCGTGCTGCTGTTGGGTGGCGTGGGCCTGCTCGTCGCCGCCGTCTGGGTTACCTCGCGGGTCAAGCGCGCCGAACATGCCGTGGAACGTCAGGTGGGAAGCAAACGCGCGCGGGCACGGCTGAAGGGGCAGATGCAGCGCAGTGCGCAGCAGGCGCAACGTCAGGCGCAGCATGTGACCCAGCAGACGGCGCAACAGGCGATGAAGGGTGGACAGCAGGCGGCTCGCCAGGCGCTCGTGACCGCCGCCACATGGCGCGACGCGCTCGCCCAGCAGGCGCAAACAACCGGCGCCTCACTTGCCGATACCAGCCAGAGCCTCGCTAACAAAGCATGGAACAATGCTATGCAGGTTACTGCGCAGGCGCAGGCGACATTGCCGGGGAAACTGGCCAACCTGCGCAACTCGACCGGCACTGCGCTTGGCGCGACACGCAAGACAGCCCGCATGGCGGTCAGCATGACGCCGGAGCGGGCGCGCCGGTTCCGACGTGGCTTTCAGGTGCGCGCGCGCCTGGACGCAGTAGGGGGAGCGACTGCCGCGCGGATGAGCGCCTGGGGTAATGCGTTTCGGGCCGGATGGTTCCGGGGCGCCGCCACGACTGACGCTCGCGCCACTGTTCCCGCGCCATCACCTGCGCCGCTGGTTGTACAGACGACCGACCGACCGCGATGGATCGTGCTGTTCCGGCGGCGGACGGATGTTCCCACAGACGTGACGCCATAGTTCGCCAGTAACCATACCAATCGAAGGAGATTGACGGGACGTGAAGCAAGGGGCCTTTAGGCGCCACGTCCCGCGCGTCGGCCCTGCTGTGCTGTGCTATCGTGATCCAGTACTGACCCCGGCTCCCTTCAGGAGTACCCGTGGCCTGAAGGCCACGAACCAATCCTTGCGATCCGTGACCCGATGGAGGTGCCAAGCGCCATCAAGGCCGCAATCCCCACTATTCGACGGCGGGATAGGAGACGAAGATCGTCTTGATCTCGCTGAACTCTTCGACGCCCTTCCAGCCCAACTCACGGTGTCCGTTGCCGCTCTGCTTCGTCCCCCCGAAGGGCAGATGCGGCTCAGCGCCGGTGGTGCCTGCATTGATATAGACAAGTCCCGCGTTGATGTCGCGCATGGCGCGGAAGACCATGCGGGCGTCCTCGGTGAAGATCGCGCAGGAGAGGCCGTAGATCGTCGAGTTCGCCACGCGGATCGCCTCAGCATAGTCGCGCACCGGCAGAATCGAGACAAACGGACCGAACACCTCTTCCTGCGCGATACGCATCTCTGGCTGCACATCGGTGAAGATGGTGGGCGCGTAGAAGGCGCCGTCGGCAAGTTCGCCATCGCTCAACGCATGTCCGCCCGTCACCAGTGTGGCGCCCTCCTGTTGACCAACCTCCGTATAGGCATGGACAGCCGCGACGCGCCCCTTGTTCACCAGCGGTCCCATGCCGGTCTCCGCCAGCAGCCCATCGCCGACCTGCAACTTTTCGGCCTCTGCCTTCAGTTGCTCCGCAAACGCCGCCGCCACTTTCTCGTGAACGATCACGCGGCTGGTGGCCGTGCAACGCTGTCCGGTGGTGCCAAAGCCTGCCCAGGCGACCGCCTTCACCGCCTCCGTCAGATTGGCATCGTCCATCACGATCACCGCATTCTTGCCGCCAAGTTCCAGGCTGCACCGACGCAGGTCGCGCCCACAGAGTTCGGCGACGCGCTTGCCCACCTCGGTCGAGCCGGTCAGTGAGATCATCGCAATGCGTGGATCAGTCACGAGCGCATCGCCCAGCACGCCGCCCGGCCCTGTCACGAAGTTGAGCACGCCCGCTGGCAACCCGGCCTCCGTCAGGAACTCGACGAGATGCGCGGCGGAGAGTGGCGTATCGCTGGCAGGCTTGAGGACGATGGTGTTGCCCGCCAGCAGCGCCGGGAAGGTCTTCCACGCCGGAATCGCCAGCGGGAAATTCCACGGCGTGATGATGCCAACCACGCCGAGCGGCTGGCGTATCGTCAGGCACATCTTGTCGGGCAGCGCAGAGGGAACGGATTCACCCTCGGCGCGGCGCCCCTCACCTGCCACGTATTTGCCAAAGTCAATCGCGGTCTGCACGTCGCCCAGTGTCTCGCGCAGCGGCTTGCCCATCTCGCGGGTCATGTCCTGGGCCAACTCCTGCTGGTGCTGTTCCAGCAGCAACGCCGCTCGCAGCAGAATCTCGCCGCGCTGTGGGGCGGGCATAGCGCGCCAGGCGGGCAGCGCCTCCTCGGCGGCCTGGATAGCGGCGTCCACATCGGCGGGCGTGGACTTCTGGAAGCGCGCCACAATCTCGCGGGTCCGCGCAGGATTGGTGTCGTCAAAGGTTTCGCCACTGGCGGACGGGCGCCACTCGCCGCCGATATAGTTGAGGTAGACACGCGGCCCGGTTGTGGCCTGTGTCTCTGCGTCTGTGGTGGGGTTGGCAGTGGTGGTCATCTAATTGCTTTGCTCCTCTACTCGCCATTGAGCCGGATTGGCTGAATTGCTGCTTGTGCTGTATTTGTGCTGTTTGTGCGCAGGATGTCCCACGCGCAGGGCGCACAGATGTAGTATAGCACGGCGCACACAAGGGGGCTGTAAGGAGCGTGAGAAGATAGGTCAACAGGCGTCCATTGCCTGAGCGGCATACTCCAATGCCGACGTAATCTACGCAGCCGTCAGTTGCGGATAATCGTCCAGCAATTTGCCGATCTTCCAGCCGTCGCGCACCTTTTCGAGGATCAATTGTACCGACATTCGCTACAATCCGGTGTACACAGGTGACGCCTGCGCAACGCCACACCTACAGATACCTACTACCTACTGGAATGGAGCGACGAGCAGTGGACCCGATAGAACCAACCATGCTGGCACAAAGCGCCGGGATGCTAACCCTTGCGCAACGCTATCAAGCGGACTTTCTGTGCGACCTTGAGACGGTGGTGAACATTGACTCTGGCACGTATACGCCCGCCGGGGCGGCGCTGGTGGCGGACTGGCTGCGTCCCCGTTTTGCGGCGTTGGGCTTCACAGTCACGCTGCATCCAGGCGAAAAGTTTGGCCCGCAACTGCTGGCGCGCAAGACAGGCAAGGGACGCACGCGAGTGGCGATCATCGGCCATATGGATACCGTCTTCCCCGATGGCGAGGCCACCCAGCGGCGACCGTTCACCCTACGCGATGAGCGCGCCTATGGGCCGGGCGTCTTCGATATGAAGGGTGGTCTGCTGATCGGCCTCTATGCGCTGCGCTTGTTGCATGAAGCTGGCGACGAACCCTACGCCGAACTGACGATCCTTTGCAACAGCGACGAGGAGATCGGCTCACCAGAGAGTCGCCCGTTGGTAGAGCAGGTGGCGCGGACGGCGGATGTGGCGCTGGTGCTGGAGCCAACCAACGATGTCAACCGCGTGACGGTGGCGCGCAAAGGTGTGGGTCTCTATCGGCTGACCGTTGCAGGTATCGCAGCGCATGCGGGTGTGGAGCCGAAGCGTGGACGCAGCGCGATCCTCGAACTGTCGCATCGGGTGATTGCGCTGCATGCCTTGAACGGGACAATTCCCGGCGTGACGGTGAATGTGGGTGTGGTCGCGGGCGGTGAACGGCCCAATGTCGTCGCCGACGCCGCGTATGCCGAGATTGACGTGCGCGCGGCTGATTCCGCAGGTGTGGACGCCATCGAGCGGGCGCTACAAGCGGTGGCCGAGGCGGCGCCGACGGTCGCCGACACCACGACGACGCTTACCGGCGGCTTCCGTCACCAGCCGTTCACACAGAGCGACCGCAGCGCGCAACTCTTCGCGCAGGCTGAGGAGGTAGGGCGAACATTGGGGTTGGCGTTGCGGGGTGAGCCGACGGGTGGCGCTTCTGATGGCAACACGACAGCGGCGCTGGGTGTCGCCACGCTCGATGGGCTTGGGCCGGTTGGTGGGCTGGCGCACAACCCCGGAGAGTTCGTCGAGGTCGCCTCAATTCCACAACGTATCGCGCTGCTGGCTGGCCTGCTGCGCCGCCTCGGCGTTACAGGTCCGGAGCGACCAGCCGCAGCTATGAGCGTGTGAAGACCTCTGCCTCGCCAGAACCGATGCGCATTAATCGCTTGTCTGAAGGCGAAAAACCACAACCTAGGCGCATGTCACCCTCGTCCAGCCGCAGGCAGTTTCCTGTTGGGTAGTTTGTGCGCTAATCATTCCGGTTGAGTTGCGATGCTGCAAGCGCATCGCGGAGCAATAGCGCCTCCGCATCGTCGCCCTGATGTCCCTTATACAAGCGGCGCGTTACGTTGATGTGGCGGCGTGATGGATGGGTAATCGCTGCGACGGTAACGTCATGCGTGACACTGGGAAACTGCACATGCGGAACAAGCGCCGCGTTCTGCGTGTCAAGTTGGAGCAGCGACGTGACGTTTGACCATGTAGGGTTGAGCGCCGGTGAAAGTGGGGCGAGGAACGCGGGGACGTGTGTACCCAGGCTAAGTATCAGGCGCGGCTGCGTAACACGAAGTTGTTCAAGCATGAACGCGCGGCAGCGTTGCACAAAGTCCGCGTCGCGTGCGCCGGGAAACTCACCTGTCGCCACACGGCCAGCCTTGAGACCCATATAGGCGTTCGTGAAGAAACAGACGTGCTTGTCAATGCCCACTCGATCAAGTAGCACAAGCAATGGGCGCCATGTCGGGCCGTTGAGATTCTCTGTGCTACGCTCCAATGAGCGCATAAAGCCCGCTTCGCTGTCAAAGTTGTAGCCGATGACGAGAATGCCACCGACGGGCATAGGCGGCAACGGCTCGCTCAGTGTGGCGTCAAAGAGTCCAGCGCCGCCGGGGAAGAAGGCTGTGCCACCTATGCGTCCCGTAGGCTTCACAACGCCTTCGGGAAACTGACCAAAGTCATCGAGCAACGTAAAGAGGTGTTCGATAGAGCGCATGTCAAGGCCGCTTCTTGATGGCATGGTAAAGCATCCTTTGCCCTACCGCAT
This sequence comes from Ktedonobacterales bacterium, assembly GCA_039924685.1. GTDB lineage: Bacteria > Chloroflexota > Ktedonobacteria > Ktedonobacterales > JADMIN01 > JBDTAI01. Next base: position 3,607 of record JBDTAI010000044.1, on the reverse strand, counting down.
ATCCCTAAGCCAAAAGCGAAGGTGAAAGTCGCACAAACGCTGGATTTACACGTCCTGGTGAGGCCGGTGGGATTCGAACCCACGACACAGGGCTTAAAAGGCCCCTGCTCTGCCACTGAGCTACGGCCCCGCGCGCTGCGGAGATGGCATGGTGTGGCGCGAAGAGATGGTTGCGATAGGCGCCACGCCAGACAGCATACCACAGCGCCCGATGATCTCGCAATGTGCAGACGGCGGGCAGTGTTCTCGATGGCGGAGAGCTATCACTGCGCGGTGCGCAGCGCCTGAAGTTGCTCCAGCGAATCGGTCGTCACATGCTTGTCGAGCAGCAGTAGTTTTGGCTCGTCGGCTGCGTCGAACGCCTCTTGCGTCTTGGCGTCGAGCGGGCCGAAGCGGCTTTCCAGGACTTCACCGCCATCTGCCGCGCGCCCTCCTGTCTGCCCTTCGCCATGCCAGATCAGGCCGGGCGCTATGAGCGCGAGCAGATCATCAGGCGCCTGTGTCAATATCCACTTGAGCGCCTGCTCGTAGCGTCGCCGGTCGCGCTGCGCCTGTTCATAATAGCGTGAGTGAGATAGCGCGTATCGTATCAGCGTTTGCCGCCGGGCTGGGGCAGCAGGGCGAACCAGACACGCTCGATCTGTGGGCGACTCAGAACAGTGTGCGAAGGGAGAAAGTCGAGCCGGTCGGGCGCTTCGTGGACGCGGTAGAAGGGGATGCTGGGGGCGCCCTGCAACTCGACGCGCATCTTGGCGTCGGCAATGGCCAGCACCGGCTGCGCCTGAATGTCGTTCAGCCCGGCGAGATTGAGGGTCCCCTGCACACGCTGAAGGTTGCGTAGCGCCTGCTGTGTGGGATTCTTCGCCGCCGGTTCCCAACGGCTGCGGTCGCGTGGCAGAAAGAGCCACTCGTCGCCGATGCAGCGGTAGACACCATGCCACGCCTTTACCTCGAACATGCTCACGCCCTGCGGCCCCAGCAGCACGCCATCTATATCGCCGCCGCTGCGAAATGGTGGCGGGGGCGTGTAGTTGCGCAGCAGGATATAGCGATCATCCAGCCGCTGGCTCAGTGCCGACGCGAGCAGGTCTTCGCCCAGTTGCCCCTGGATTAGCCGCCGGTCGCGCACACCCATCGCCGCTAGCTTGTTTTGTCGTTGTGCGGCGCTGCGTCGTGTGCGCCCCGTCAACCAGCCAAATAAACGTTGCCAGAAGCCTTGCGACGCCGCCTGTTCCTGCATCAATTGATAGGCCGCCCAGCGATTTTCCGCAATTTGTTGGTGAAGGTAATCCGAGCAATTGACAACCCACATACGCTGATACGTCCTCTCCACTGGTTTGATTGCAGATCGCTGTATAGAGTGTCGCCTGAATGGGTACAGCATGCCTGAGTCCGCGCCTGAGTCTAATGGTATTATGCTGCACGGTGCGCTTGATTGTCGCATGTATAGCCGATATGCTGTCTATGATTCGCAGATATGGATGCGGGTTATAGTTGCCAGCCAGATACGCTCGCCCATGCTAGCCAGACTGGCGGGCAGCATCACCACGCAGCACATAGCGTCTCACAGGCATCGGAGGGGCGCCTGAGCCGCTATGTGGAAGTAGTCGAAGCCGGGTGTGGTCGCTGGTGGCTATGGTTGCAGGTCGCTGCGGGGCAGTATAGGCGCACTATATCGTCTTTATCAGTCTTCGCCCTGGTCTTTGGTGAAGCCAGGCGCGCCGCCGAACTCGTTGAGCTTCTCGATGTGCATCCAGCGGTGTTGCGCGCCCACCCGCTCCAGCAGCGCGATCAATGTCGCGTCGTCGAGGTCGCCATGCTGCTCGTCATTCAGCATGAAGCGACAGCGCCAGTGGTCGGCGCAGTCGGTGATAGCGCCAGTCGGTGGGTAGACCCGTGTGCCGCGATTGGAGATCAGCTTCAGGTGAAATGGTGTCCCTTCGGACAGTGCCATCAGGCTTGCGCCCAATGCCTCTGCGTCAGCAGCGGACTCCACGAAGATGTCTACGCCGACCACGCGCCGCTTGTTCGCCTGTACAAAGTCAATCGCCGCCGAGACCTCTGGCATCTTGATCGGTTTGTAGTCACGCACTTGCCAGTTGGGCGCCGTTTTGCCCAGGTTGGAGATGATCGCGTCGGTGAACGCGGTGGTCCCGATTGCCCCCGCATCACCCAGCACATCGCGTGTGCGGATACCCGCCGCCAGCGTCACCAGAATCGCGTTCTCGATGGCCGCCGCCGCCGTGAACTCGCCCAGGTAGCGCAGCATCTGCACACCGGAGAGAATCATCGCCGTTGGATTGATGACATCTTTGCCCGCATACTTGGGCGCGCTGCCATGCACCGCCTCGAAGATCGCCACATCATGTCCGATGTTGGATGACGCCGCGAAGCCAAGCCCGCCGATCAGCGCTGAGGTGAGGTCGGAGAGGATATCGCCGTTCATGTTGGTGGTGACGATCACCTCGAACTGCTCAGGCTTTTTGACCAGTTGATGGGCGCAGTTGTCAACGATGATATGATACGCCTCGATGTCGGGATACTCCGGCGCGATCCGCTCGAAGACGCGCTTGAGTGTCCCTTCGGTCAACTTCATGATGTTCGATTTGGTGGCGCAGTGGACCTTCGTGCGGCCCTCGGCGCGGGCCACCTCGAAGGCGAGTCGGACGATCTTTTCGCAGCCCTTGTCGGAGATCAGCTTCAGGCATTCTGCCACGCCGGGCGTCTGCATATACTCGATGCCTGCGTAGAGGTCTTCGACATTCTCGCGCACCACCACCAGGTCAATGCCGCGTCCGCTATAAGGCGTGGGGACGCCGGGCAGTTCGCGCACCGGGCGGATGTTGCCATACGTCTCGAAGAGCTTGCGCAGGGTGACGTTGGCGCTCTTCTCGCCATAGCCTACCGGCGTTGCCAGTGGACCCTTGAGGGCGACGCGGGTGCGCAGAATGGAATCTATCGTCTCGTTCGGGACGCCGGAAGGCAGACCCTGCTTGAAGACACTGGCCCCCGCCGGATGCTCCTCCCAGGCGATGGGTGCGCCGGTTGCTGCGATGATGCGCCGCGTCGCCGCCACCACCTCCGGTCCGATGCCGTCGCCCGGAATCACCGTCACCAGCTTTTTGCCATGTACCGACACGCCTGCTGTCTGGGCTGTCTGTGCTGTTTGCGCCTGGGATGTCATAGCCTGCTCCTCCTGAGGTAGTAGAGGACATAACATAAAGGTGGACCGGAAGATTGACTACGGCCGTCATCTGAAAGTGTAGTCTGCCGCTCATCAGATCGGCAAACGCCGACTGGGCGCAGGCCAGTGTAGTGGGTAGCTGTAAGTTCACTCGCCCGATAGCTGTGGAAGCTGCATCGTGTATACTGTGAAGTGCGCAGAGTAGTGGCGTGATACGATACGCCAGACATGATGAGCACGATACACACGATGCACTCGCCAGATATGATATGGCGCGAGAAGGAGCATGGAGCATGGCGACGGGAACATTTGGCACGGCGATCAACTGCATTGACGGGCGCGTGCAGGCGCCGGTGGCGGAGTGGCTCAAAATCAACTGCCATGTCACCTGGGTGGATATGGTGACGGTCGCCGGTCCCGATC
>JBDTAI010000043.1:0-2854 GCA_039924685.1 Ktedonobacterales bacterium | reverse complement strand
GACACCTACGAATGGTCGGATCACAATCTGGAGAATGCGCCTGGTATGCAGAATGCCCTGCGCGCCGCCAACTTCACCCTCGTGCGCACCTTCATCCCCGATAATGCCGACACCGCGACCATCGAGCAGCGCGTTGGCACGATTGAACATATCGGCGCCCACTGCCTTGCTGTGCTGACGAATATTGACAATACCGCCTTCAACCAGCGCGTGGTGGCGTATCTCGGCGCCCGTTGTCAGCTTTATGAGTTCGGCGATGAGCCGGACCTTGCCAACATCCCCGTTGCCCACTATCTGGCGCGGTGGAACACGGTAATTCCCCTGCTGCGACGCATCAACCCATCGGCGAAGTTTATCGGTCCTGTCACCTCGACACCACAGGGCGCTGGCGACTACATGCAAGAGTTCCTCGAAGGCGTCAAGGCGTCGGGCGTGCTACCAGACGCCATCAGCTATCACGACTATCCCTGCTACAATGACGATGAATCAACCTGTCTTGGCAAGGCCGATACCTATCTTGCTGCGGCGCTCGCAGTGCGCGCACAGGTAAAGAGCGTGCTGGGCCGCGATCTGCCTGTCGGCGTCAGCGAATGGAACTACGATCCAGGCAATCCGCCGCCTGCCTATGGCGACAAAACCAGTTTCATCACCCAGTTCACCACACGCGCCATACAGGCGATGATCGCGGCGGGCGTGGTCTTCGCCTGTCAATTCGATGCGGCGAGCTATTCGGGTTACGGTCGCCTCGATATGTTCAATGTCGAGACGGGCCACGCCAAGCCGCAATTCTATGCGATGGCCGCGCTGATCAAGCAGTATCGTCCGATTGCGGGGACGAGCGCCACGAACACAATCAACACACCTAAGGGAACGTCTGCCTCGGCAAGCCTGCTGTCGCGCGGCGCGACGACAATCTGCTCGAGCAATGATACCGGCCCCGGTGAGCCGGGCGCGCTGGTTGATGGCAAGTTTGGCAATTGGGGCTTCTGGGAGTTGGCAAATAACGCCTTGCCGGGCTGGTGCGCGCTCCATATCACTGCGCATGCCAGCAACATCCTGGTGGCGTGGTATAGCGACTATAGCTTTGACTATGTGGACCCAACCGGACTGGCGCCGCAAGACTACGACATCGCCGTCTCAGCCAACAGCACCAATGGCAGCGACGGCAACTGGCATACCGTACTTTCGGTGCGCGGCAATGCGGCACGGGCGCGTGAGCATCGGCTGAACTTCAGTGGTATGTCGTGGGTGAAGATGACGATTCTTTCCGCCCAGCCGCATGCCAGCCAGCCCTATGTACGCATTGACGAACTTGAGGTCTACAACGCGCAGGCGCTCAGCAAGAACACGTTCTTCTTCTCAGGCGACTCGATCACAGCCATCGCCTATAATCGCTTTGCTGAACACCTGCCCTCCTTCGCGGACGAGATGCAGAGTTGCGCGACTGGCCGCGATCCCCTCACGCTGGATGGCGGGTTTGGTGGTCAATCCTCGCAGGCCGCCGCCGAGAATATCACCACATGGCTTGCGCTTGCGCCCGATGTTCACTACTGGCTGCTGGGCTGGGGAACGAATGACGCGCTCGAAAACGTGCCGCCCGACACCTTCCGTGCCCATCTCCAGATCGCGGTGACGGCGATCAAGCAGCATGGCGGCGTGCCGGTGATTGCGCACATTCCCTATACGAAGGACACCGCGCCGGGCCTGATCACCGAAATCCAGCAACTCAACCAGGTGATTGACGCAGTGACGGCTGCCAACAGTTTGATCGCCGGGCCAGATTTCTACGCGCTGTTCAAGGCGCACCCGGAATACCTGGGGCCAGACGATCTGCATCCGAGCGACGCAGGCGCCATCGCCATGAACGCAGCTTGGTTTGCGACGCTGCGCTCCCAACTGGGGCTTGCCAGCGCCACCTGCAAGTAGTCTCTGGCTTCTGCCTCCCCTCTCCTGCGAGGAGAGGGGATGGCGGAGAGGTCAGGCGTACTGGCGGGCTTCGAGGATGCGCAGGAAGAAGTCCTGCACGGTGATCGAGTCAATGTCGCCGGTGACGGCAAGCGCCGACCGTGCGCGATCCGGCCAGACGCCGAAACGCACGAGTGGCGCCTCCAGCGCCTCGATCTGCGCCACCAGCGCGCTACGTCGCTCAATCTGCTGCGGACGTGTCTCGCCAAGCCCCTCCGGCTCGTCAACGAAGAGCGCATAGACCGTAGCGTCACCGGCTGCGACGCGCTGGGTAGGGTAGCCCTGCTCATGCAGGAAGTCTTCGACCTCGCCGGGTGTCTCTGTCGAGAGCGCGATGCAGGGACAGCGGTCGGCGTGCGCGGTGAACTGGCGTGACTCGACCACCACATCCGGGCCGTACCATGCCGAGACGGACGTATCATCTAGTGTGATGTGACGGGCAAGCACTGTGGCTCGTGGTGTGCAGGTCGCCGCGATGCGCCACAGTCCCTCACCGGCAGACTCAATGGCGAGCGTAAAGTCTTTGCGTTCCCGCCACCAGGTGTCCACCTCACGTAGCGACGCCAGCCAGACGGGCAGCGGTTGCTGTTGTGATTCGGCGAGCAGGTGATTGAGGGCGGGCTTGCAGAGCACACCACGTTCAGGGTGCAGGTTGAGTGTGTAGATGCCACCGAGCGCATAGACGTGCCGCAACACCTCGCACCAGATGTCGCCGAGCTTCCGCTGATCAGTGATGCGCAGGCGGTCATAGAGCATCTCGTCGTCGGGGATGCTGGTGGGAATACGTACCAGCGCGCCTTCGCAGTGCGGGCGCAGGGAACAGGCGCTAGGCGCAATCGCCTGGAATAGCTCAAGCGACTTCTCGAAGCCACTGCGCAGCGTTGGCGTG
>JBDTAI010000042.1:0-8815 GCA_039924685.1 Ktedonobacterales bacterium | reverse complement strand
TCACGCGAGTAGTCATCACCAAAGAAATCGGCCTGGGCATGACAGTGGCTGTGCTGGTGGATGCCGCGATCATCCGCACGTTGCTGGTTCCCGCCACGATGCGCCTGCTCGGTCGCTGGAACTGGTGGCTGCCCGGACGCCCCCTGCCACCCAAACAGGTGAACTGAGCGCCCTCACCCCCAGCGCCTCTCCTGGCAGGAGAGGCGCTTTTTATAGTGCGCCATCCGCCTGCCATTGCTGGATCGTGGCGTCGTCGTAGCCTAGCTCACGCAGCACCTCGATGGTGTGCTGGCCGAGAGTGGGCGGCGGCATGCGCAGGGTAGCGGGCGTCTCGGAGAGAGTGAGCGGGGTATTCACCACGCGAATCTCGCCCGCCGTGGGGTGGGTCATCGTCTGCGCCAGCCCCAGGTACTCCGCCTGCGGGCTGGCGAATACCTGCGCCATGTTGCGGATCGGTCCGGCAGGGACACTGGCCGCGGCGAGCAGCGCCAGCAACTCGGCTGAGGGAAAACGCAGTGTGCGTTCTTCCAGCAATGCCAACAATTCGCGGCGGTTGCGCACGCGGTCATCATTAGCACAGAAACGTGGATCGTCGGGCAGGTCTGGCACGTCGAGCGCGGCGCAGCAGCGACGGAAGATGTCGTCGTTGCCCGCTGCGATGTTGATGTAGCCATCCGCTGTACGCAACTGGTCATACGGCGCTATCTGAGGATGGCTGTTGCCCACGCGGGTTGGCGAGACGCCCGACATCAGGTAACTGGCGGCGAAATTGCCAAGCGCCGCCATCGTCGCGCCCAGCATCGTCGTCTCGATGCGCTGCCCCTTGCCAGTCTGTTCGCGGGCATAGAGCGCCGCGAGGATCGCCTGCGCTGCAAACATTCCTGCCAGGATGTCGCACACTGGCAGACCGCTACGCATCGGGCGTCCATCAGGTTCGCCGGTGACGCTGGCGGCGCCGCTGGTCCCTTGCAGGATAATGTCATAACCGGGGTGGTGCGCTTCTGGTCCCGCCTGTCCATAGCCAGAGATCGAGCAGTAGATCAGGCGCGGCTTGTGGGCGCTGACAACCGCATAGCCAAAACCAAGCTGCTCCATCAGGCCCGGACGGAAGTTCTCGATCACCACGTCGGCGCGATCGATCAGCCGCCAGAGCGCCTCGCGTCCGCCATCACGCTTGAGGTTGAGGGCGACGCCGCGCTTGTTGCGATTGCAACTGAGGAAATAGGCGCTCTCGCCGCCCTGAAACGGTGGTCCCCAGTGGCGGCTATCATCGCCGACGCCCGGCTCCTCCACCTTGATCACGTCGGCGCCCAGATCGCCAAGCGACATCGCGCAGAACGGCCCCGCGAGTGCGCGTGTCAGGTCTATGATGCGTATGCCATCCAGCGGCGACATGCTTTACGTCTTCCTTCCAGTACCTGTAGTGGGCCACTCACGGCCTTGATGTCGTTTGACGTGTTGATCAGGTAGTTCCACTAGGCGAGCACGGTGGGGCGAGTTTGTGGCCTGAAGGCTACGGGTAATCCCAGAGGGGATAATCAGTACCCGTTTTCGTAGTCAAACAACAGAAAGGCCGGAGTACGGACGAAGCGGGACTAGAGTCCCTTTGCCTATTCGAGTCCAATCCAAAACACATCGGTGTCGCAGTATACCATGCCAGCGCCTCGGCGTGGCATACTGTGGGGGAGTGATGGGCACGTGAGCAAGGCGGCAGGTGGAGCAGCATGACCGGATTGAGCAACAGGATTGATGGCGCCAGCGACGATAGTGGCAAGGGCAGGGGTAAGAGTCAAAAGCCGAAAGCTGACGACCTGCTGGAATATATCTTCGCCGACGCGACGACGCAGGTGGCCAGCACATGCGCCCGCTGGATACAGCTCTCGCCGCGCTTCAAGGCGTTCGTCGAGGCGCAACGTGATAAGTTACGCAAGAAGGCGCGGGGATTGCGCGACGCCGAGGGGTTCGCCGACCTTCAGGCGGAACTCTCTGTCGCGTACTGGCTGCTGGGCGAGCGCAGTTTTACGCTGGAATATGAGAAGTATCTTGCGGAGAAGATGCGCGGGCCGGACTACACTGTGACCTGGAAGGGTCACATTGTGCTGAACGTCGAGGTGAAGCGGCTGCGCGCCACCACCAGCGATGCGCGGACGAAGTATAGTGCGGCGCTCTGTGACAAGCTGCGCCAGGCTCCGCCGCATGTAATGAACCTTGTCACGCTGGTCTCCGACAGCGTAATACCTGACGAAGCCGAGTTCACGAAGGCGCTGGCCTTTCTGCGCGCCCGCGCCGAGCACAAGGACGACGCCTTCTTCATGCAGCGCGGCTTCACCGATGCGCGTGAGTACTTCAGGTATTATCGTCGGTTGAGCGGTGTCTCGCTACGCAGCGAAAGCATTGTGGAGCGACCGGGCGCCAGTGTCCTCTGGATCAACAACGAAGCCACCCACGCCATCCCTAAAGACCTGCGCAACCTGCTGGCGCGCTAGGTTTTATGTCAACAGTTCAATTGGTATTGAATGGCCACCTGCGTGAAGGGGCTTCGGTCCCCTCGTCACGTGCTCCGGCCTTGAAAGGCCGAAGGCGAGGACAGTATTACACAGGTGTCGCCATCCGCCGTCGTCGCTGCTGTTTATGCAGGTGGCGCTGAATGCGCACGATGGTGAACTGCTCCCAGCCCCACTGCGCCACTTTCAATGCTACCGCCAGCGCCAGCAACACGCCTGTAGTGGCCGCCTCGCCTGCCACGTTGTGCTCCACCTGCTGCGCCTCGTGTGTCACCTTGCTCTTCAACGAGCTGGCTGCTTTGCTTTGCTGCTTGCCATCGCGCTGCATTGCGGCAGGTGACGATACCTTCTTCTCATTCATTGGATAAAACTCCTGAGTCTCCTCCTGCGCGAACTGCTCTGCTGAGGGATTCGATCCCTTGAAGACGTGGATCAACAGGCCCAGCGAGGGCAGCACCAGCGCGAGGCCAACGGCGACGCTGATCAATAGATAGTCGAGCGTAATCGCCGGGCTGGCGGTGTTAGTTATGGTGAGGTCGGGGACCACCAGATAGGGCGCCACGGCTACTGCCCAGGCGGCGAAGATGCAGACGGTCTCCGCCGCCACGCCGATACGCGCAAGGCGATAGTGGCCCAGCAACAGTGTCGTCGCCGTGAAAATGCCAACCACAATCGCGCCTATCGCCAGCGGCAGCGCCTTGCCCACCAACCCATTCCATAGCACAGGCGCCTCGAAGTAGGCAAGTACAGCGGCAATGGCGCCGATCAGCGCCGTCACCGCGCCTGCAATGATGGCGCGCAGACGGAGGAGCGCGACAAGTGTATCGTCACTCACCTGTTGCGCTTCGACTGTGAGGTACGTCGCGGCAAGCACGGTGCAAAGGCCCAGCGCAAACGCGCCACAGGCCAGCGCGAATGGAGTTGTCCAGGTGGTGAAGAGATTGGCGCTCACCTGTCCGTGTTGCACACGAATGTGTCCGCTCGCCAACGCGCCCGCGCAGGTTCCCAACAGGAATGGCGCGATCACGCTGGTGACGCTAAAAACACGCCCCCACACGCGGCCAATGGCCACCGAGTTGGGAATGTGCGCGCGGAAACCGAACGCCGCGCCGCGCAGCACGATCCCCACCAGCGCGAAGGTGATGGGGATGAAGAGCGCCGTTGAGACGGCGGCGTAGACCAGCGGGAAGGCCGTCCAGGTGACGACCAGCGCGAAGATGATCCAGACATTATTCGCTTCCCAGACAGGGCCGAGCGCGCGGGCAATGGCGGCGCGTTGCCGGTCGCCTCATACGCCGCCAGCAGCATATGCGTGATCTCGTTGGCCGAGCCAGGATTGAGCATCGCGGCAATCGGATTCGGGTTGGTCAACTGGCCGTTGGAGAGCTGAAAGCCAGCAGGCGTATTCATCCACGCGTTGACGGTGACGATGAAGACTGTCGAGCCAGCGCCACCGATTACCAGCGGAATGCTGCAGAGCCAGTGGGCGACCGGTGAGAGGCGATTCCAGCCATAGAGCTACAGGCCGAGGAAGATGCCTTCGAGGAAGAACATGAAACCTTCAAGCGCGAAGGGCAAGCCAATGACGCTGGCAGCGAAACCCATGAAACGTGGCCAGAGCAGGCCGAACTCGAACGAGAGGATTGTGCCGGAGATGGCGCCGACCACGAAGAGGATGGCGAACGCCTTTGACCAGCGCCGCGCCAACGTATACCAGACCGTGTCGCCTGTGCGCAGTCCCATACCCTCAGCGATGAAGAGCAGCAGCGGCAGCCCAACGCCGAGTACCGCGAAGACGATGTGAAATCCCAGCGAGCGCCAGTCTGCGCACGCGCCGCGATCACTCCAGACATGCCCGTTCCATTCCTTGCAGTCGGCCCAGTCCGCGCAAACCCCATCCGCATTTTTCGGAGGAATTTGTCATGTGGCCGGAACCAGTGTGACCGCACATCAATGATCAATAGGCAGGAACAAGACTTGCAAGATACACGCCAACCGGCGCCGAACTGGGGTGGTGAAGGTACGGCTTTAGCAGGGCGGCTGTAGTTTGCGCTGGAACTCATCAGCGGTCATGCCCGTGATGGCTAGGCGCTTCTGCCGCGACGATATGCCAGCGAGCAGCGTAAAGGCGCGGCGTGGCAGGTCCAGGCGGTCGGCCAGCAACGCGATCAGCGCGTCATTGGCGGCGCCATCTACCGCAGGGGCGCGCACAGATACCCGTAAGACGCCATCATCCAGCGAGAGCGCATCACGGCGGGCGCGTGGCGTCACGTGGAGCGAGACGATCAGCCGCCCATCCGCTTCGCGCACGACGCTGGCGCTGCTGTAGGTATCGCTGGCAGAGAGTCTGTCAGGTGGCCTGGAATGCGCCATGTCAGTGATCCTCTGATGATCCTCGTGCGCTGCTGTTAGTGGGGGATTGCCCCTTGCAGGAAGCCAGCCATCAGGAAAAAGGCCCAGGTCAGCAGGAAAAACACCAGCGTGCCACTGATGTCAAGCACGCCCAGTGAGAGCGCAGGGAGGCGTTTGCGGATCGGATCATACATGGGGCCGATGATCATATCGAGGAAGCGTGTCACCACATTGCCGCCGTTCTGCATGCCGATCCACGAGAAGATCATGCGCGCGATCAGGCAGAGCCAGAGGACGACGAAGACAATCTCGATCAGCAGGCTCAATGGGCCGCCGATGATGCGAAAGAAATCCATGCTATGTACCTCCTCAACATCCGCTAGCTGCGGGCGCTATCTGTCAGCTGCCCACTAGCTACCTGCCCAGGTCTGTCGAGGTGCAGACCTCGACGACGCGCCTGCCAAAGAGACGCCGCGAGCGCACACTACCCAGCCGCACATTGCTGAGATCGGGCGAGGTGGTCACATGCCGCTGCACAATCTCGCCCAGCGGACGCGCCACCATGATGCCGGCGACCGAGCTTGCCAGCGCCGAGGCGACACGGGTGCGCGGACGTAACGCAGTGAGCGCGAAGAGCGACCCCACCAGCGCCAGCGACATGCCGACCGCCAGATTGGTGCCACAGTTTGGGTGGATCGCCAACTCCGACTCGCCTGCGCGCAGCCGCGCCAGCGCCTCACGTGCCGCATCCTCCACCAGCGCTGTATCCAGGTCGGCGAAGATGATGAAGCCGCGTGTGTTGGAGCGCGCACTCACACTCAACGCAGGCGTCCGGCGTGTCAGCAGTGTCACGGTGGCGTGTTCGAGCGCATGGTTCTGGCGCACACGCTTCCCCAGCAGAAAATCTCCGGTGTCCATCCAACACATCCCTTCTCTCTATCGCGCACTGTCACGCACTGTCGCTCACAGGGTGTTTGTGCATAGAATATAGCGCATACTGCGACGCGATAGCATAGAACCATCTTCGGCGCCACGTCTGCATTCTATCATAGTCACTCAGGCAAACCGGCCCAGGGCAAACCGGCCCAGGGCAACGTGATGCTCTGTGGCGCTAGATGACAGGCGTGATCGTGATGGGGCGGCCGGCTGAGGCCGCGCCTGAGCGTCTATCGGCGGCGAAGCCTGCCTGCGCAGGCTGTGGGCGATCAAAAGTCACGAAGAGTAAGGCTATGTATTGCAGGGGGATCACATGGCGACAATGGAGACGAACGAAACACAGCTTCCAGCACTGGGGACGCCTGCGCCGGACTTTACGCTTATGGCGGGCGATGGCTCATCGTATCATCTGGCCGACCTCAAAGGGCAGCCAGTTGTGCTGTACTTCTATCCCAAAGATGATACGCCGGGCTGCACCACCGAGGCATGCAGCTTCCGTGACGCCTGGGGCCAGCTTCAGGCGCAGGGCGTGGCGGTGTTGGGTGTCAGCCGCGACGACGTAAAATCACACACGAAGTTCGCCAGCAAGTATCAGTTGCCCTTCCCGCTGCTAGCCGATCCAGGTGGCGCGGTTGCGCAACGCTACGGCGTCTGGGTGCAGAAGAGCATGTATGGCAAACAATACATGACGATGGCGCGCACGACCTTCTACTTTCGCCGCGATGGAACCATTGGTCACGTCTGGGCGCAGGTGAAGCCAGAGGGCCACGCCGAGGATGTGTTACGGGTTGTCGCCGCTGATCTCGCCCATAGCGGCGGCAACTAGCGCGTGAAGCGCGCCGTGATCAGCCCGCCATGCCCTTCATAGAGATCGCCGCAATGCTCTATCAGGCGCCGCAATAGCGGATGGATCGCCAGTGTGCGTTTATCGCCGATCAGGATCAGCTTGAGACGGGCGCGAGTGAGCGCCACGTTGAGACGGTGCGGATCAGCCAGAAAATCGGGTCCATGCGTTCCCGGCAGAGTGACGCCTGCTCCCGGAGCCAGACCACCGAAGGAGAAGATGATCACGTCGCGCTCGGCTCCCTGGAAGCGGTCCACCGTATCCACCACCACCTGTGTTTCGCCGCTCGCCGCCAACTGCTGACGAATCGCCGCCACCTGTGCGCGATAGGGCGCAATCACGCCGATCTCATCGGCGGAAACACCTGCCAACCGCAACGCCAACACAATCTTGCGCGCCGCCTCTACCTGAACGGCGCTGACCTTGCGCGCTGGCTCCTGGCTTGCCGGATCAGATGGTGTATCCACAAACAGCATGGGCCGGGCCGGATCGAGTACCAGGGCAAGCGGCATGGCGGGCTTCCAGGCGATGGCGAGTGTGGCAGTGCGCGCCGCGCCTTCGGCCACCAGCGCGCCAGCATAGAACGTCTCGCTGGGGAAGGCGCAGATCTCTGGGCGCATACGATACTGCTTGCGCAGCGCCACGCTTGCCGTCTCGCCCCAACGCGCCAGCAACTCCGAGAACAGCGATTGCTTTAGCCCGCCCTGCGCCGCATCCTGGCTCATCACCAGCGGCGGCAGTTGGCGCTCATCGCCCACCAGCACGAAGCGCCGCGCAAACCGCAACGCGCCCAGCAACGCAGGCGTGGTGATCTGCGTTGCTTCATCTATAATGGCGAGATCGAAGCATAACGGCTCGCCTACCTCGTCGTAGTGTTCCGCCGACCAGGTGGCCGTCGTAGCGGCAACCAGATCGGCGTGCAACAGACGTTCGCGCATGCGCTGGGGGGAAGAATCGGACGTGGGAGCGCTAAGGCTATAGGGGCGTAGATCGGGCGCCATACTGAGGCTATGGCCCAGGCGCACGACATTTGTGCAGCCGACGCCGACGATACGATGCAGCGCGTTATCCACCGCCTGGTTTGTGAAGGCGGCCAGCAGTACCCGTTCGCCACGCGCCAGCGTCTGCCGCACAATCTCCGCCACCACACGTGTCTTGCCTGTTCCTGGCGGTCCCTGCGCCAGCAGAAAATCGCGCGCCGCCAGCGCCCGCGTCACCGCCAATCGCTGCTCCTGATTGAACGATCCAGGCAGATCGGTGAGATCGTTGGGTGTCAGTTCAGTGTTGAAGGTTGGCGCGATGCTGCCAGCCACCAGCCCGCGTAGATGCGGATCGGCGTCGAGCCAGCGCCAGAGGTTGCGCACCGTGCGGTCGTGAACGATGTCGCTGCCATAGCGGTCAATCAGGGCAGGGCAGTTGATGCGCTCGGGCGCCCAGATGGTGACGCCATGCTGATCCAGCCGCAATACCGAGCCGGTGACAATCGCGCCGCCCACCGGATCGCCGTCGCTGAGGAGCACCGCGTCACCCTCGCGCAACTCTGATGTATTCTCGCATCGAAAGCTGTACTCCCACTCGCCGTTTGCCGTCTGGTGCGGCTCACCGTCTGGCGTCAGGTTGCCCAGCGCAATGCCCGCCTTCATACGCTCGACAGGTGAGAGGCGCCAGAGTGTGCGGGTTTGTTCCTCGGCGGCGCGCTGCTCTAGACGCAGCAGTTCATACATGCGGGTGAACCAGGCTGCGTCGTCGGGGTCTTGCTGTGTGGTTGGGGTCTCGTCGGGTGGCGCTTCCCAGCCCAATAACATGGACGCCTTGCTACAATCGGGGCGCAGCGAGCAGCGGGAACACTTTGCGCCGCCGGGTGGCGCTGGTACGGCGCCGGTTGCATGGGCCAGCGCCAGCAGGTTGCGCAGGCCCAGCACGCGATGCAGGTCGCGCAGCACGAATGGCACGGTGTAGGCTTCGGCCTGCCCCGCCGTGGCGCTATAGAGCAGTGTAGCGCGCAAATTGTGGTGATCGAGCGGGCGGCGCACACTCAGCAATGTCTGATAGCCAAAGACCTGCCAGCGATGGGCGGATTTGGGCAGATCGCCGCGCGCCTGGCCAGTCTTGAGTTCAAGCAGGGCGTCGCCATCTTCATCGCGCAGAAAGAAATCGAGCCGCCCCTTCAGGCCGACCT
>JBDTAI010000041.1:0-4369 GCA_039924685.1 Ktedonobacterales bacterium | reverse complement strand
GCCAGCAGCGCGCCCATGCCCTGCTCGCGCATCCAGTCCGGCCCATATACCTCACAGGTCAGCCCCACCTCATCGGCCACGGCCTGTGCGCGGTTGGCAAGCTCCGTCGGCGTCAACACGTTGGGCGGCTCATTGCCCAGGTCACGCGCCAGATTGGCCGATTCCGCAAGGATGCGTCCGCGTTCGACAGCGGCGCGCAGGGCTGGTTCGCGTCCACGCCCCAGAATCGTGAGTTGCTCGATGCGGCGCTGTGGCCTGGCGGTCGTCGTATCACTGCCCTCGGCGCCAGTCTCGGCGCCGTTCTTCGCTGTCTTATAGCGCGTGAACTCGTAGAGGCCAAACAGCGCGCCCTCGGTGGCCGCGCGCGCCGCCAGCGCCAGGTTGATGTTTGATTCCGCCCAGGCCAGCGCAAGGCCCACATGCCGCGCCCCTGCCTTGCGCAGTGTGCGGCAGGCAATGGCCGAGGCCCGCCGCACACGCTCCACCGTGAACCTGTCGCGTGGACCAAGCCCGACGATGGCGACGCGGGTTGGCTCGATCTTGCCGAGCGTATGCAACAGTGTCACCTCATCGGCGGCGCCCGTCACCTCGCCACTGGCGCGCAGGTCGGCGATCACCCCGGCCAGCGCCTCATCCAGCGCCGCCGCCGGACCATGCAAACTGCCATCAGTAAAGACGCCGACCGCCAGGGCGTCTCCCTCGAACTGCTGTACATCGCGTGTGCTGACACGAACATTGATCACGCTAGTCACCCTCTCCCCATGCGCTGTTGTGCGACTGGTATACGCTGCTTCTTGCTTATGATGCGTGTACTGCTGTGCGACGACCGCAGAGAACACCAGCCCCAGATAGCAAGTGTCCAGCGGTGAAGACGCTGAATCGAACCGTCATGTCTCGTTCCTGTGCCGTTCCTGTGTCGCTGGCGCTATCTGGCGAAAGGCAGGCATTGCGCGCGCGATGAAATGGCGCTGTACCAACCGCAAAAAACCGTTTCAGGCGTCCGTTCACCGTGTCCGTACAAAGGGCGCCTTACTCTATAGAACGCCTGAAAGTGGCGATTCTTCACTTGCGTCAAGCATGTGAGTCAGGCATTCTGCCGATGGGCCTCACGTCATCGTGCCGGGGGCCTCGTGCAGCCAACGCTCGATCAGGCGCACAAGGTCGCGCGGGCGATACGGCTTGATTAGCACATCGGTGCAACCAGCGTTGCGGGCAAGGTCGCCCTGGTCGCTCATGGCATGGGCTGTCACGGCGATGATGGGCAGTGTAGCGGCATGCGGGCGCTGGCGCATCAATTCAGTGGTCTGGTAGCCGTCCAGCAGGGGCATCGAGAGGTCGGTCAGCACAAGGTCCACGCGCTCGCGGTCCAGCATCGCCAGCCCCTCGATGCCATTGCTCGCCGATAGGCACTGATAGCCCGCCAACCGCAGAATCTGCTCCATCAGAAAGCGGTTGCTGTCCTCGTTTTCGATCACCAGAATCGCCGCCTGCCGTTGCGCAGGTGTAGCCGTGGCGTTGGGGGCAGGGATACGTGATGCGGAGAGCGGGTCAAGCACTGCGGAAGATACCAGAGATGGAGGGGGAGCAGGCGGAGTGTCAGGTTCAGCGACCGCTGGGGGCGCCCCACGCCAGCCAAAGGCCAGATCGCCTGCGCGATCACCGGCTGCGTCGCGCAGCGGCGTGAGGAGTTCAGGCGTGAGGTGTGTATCGGCATGCTTCAGGTGTTTCAGGCGCGTCATGACGAAGCCAGCTTCCCATGCGTCTCCGCCACCCATCGCCCAATTGGGATTGTGCAGCGATAGAACGGCGTCTAGAACAAGCATCAGCCCCAAACCGCGAGAGAAGAGATGCGCCCCATCGGCGGACGTGAGCAGCGCGCAAGCATGTGTTTGGTATGTCTGGTGTATCTGGTGTGTTTGATTGGTCAGGTGAGAGGCCCGTATTGTAATTCATCACCCCATCACCGCACAATCATCGCACAATCACCATCACATCAACCGCGCCCTGTGCCTCACGCGCACATTGTAGCAGATATTCCGCCGGGATCAAGAGGAAACCGGACCCTTCTGCAGGACAGATGACGTATCAGCGTCGCCGATCAGCTTCGGTCCACACAGGTGCGGATTCAGCCACTGGCGCGTTTCTAGTCGTCTTTTATTCGTCGTCGGAGCGTGGCGTGGGTGGTGGGCCAAATCGGGGCAACACCGGCGGCTGCCAGTTGGCGTCACGCCAGGGCCGCGCGTCGTCAGACCCATCCCCACCATCCAGCCCATCGTCCGCGTGACCGTGGGGATTGTCAGTCTGTCCAGCCTGTGGCGCCGGGGCTGGCCCGCGCAGCGGCTCAGGTGGCCGCGCTGCTGGTTGCATAGGCGGTTGCTGCTCCCAGGCATCCCAGGATGGGCGCGCTGGTTCGGCACGCTGCTGGCGTGGCTGTTGTGGCGCGCGCGGCATGGGTGGCTCTGGCCAGGATGCCGGCTGGCGTTGCGCAGTTCGCGGTCTGACTGGCGCCTGTGGCCACTGTGCGCCCCCTTGCCTATTGGGCGCCGGAGGTGTCTGTGGCGGCTGCACTGGCGCCGCTGGTGGCCCTGATGACCGTTGAGAGGCGGAAGTCGCTGGCGCTGGTGGCTCAGTGGGCGCCGCCGATGGCCAAAGCGGCTGATCCGCTGAGAAGCGGGCGCCGAGATCAGGCTGCGAGTGGCGCGGCGGCTGTGAGGCTGACGGCGGTTGTTGTGGCGATTGTGGTTGCGGTGTCTGACGTGTAGCTGACATAGCCGACGCAGCATCCGCGCCGACCGGCGGATCGGTCCTGGGGCGGCGAGCCTGAAGGCTGGCGAGCGCGCTGGTTTCACGCAGCCAGGCGTCTTCGTCGTCCAGCGCCATATCGCTATCGGCATCGCTACCGGCGCCCACACCAGCGGCTGGCGTGAGCACGGTCGACTGATCGGCAGTCGCGCTTGCAGGCATTCCCGCTAGTCCTGCCGATCCCCCTAATCCTGCCTCGTTGGCCAGCGTGCCACTCTGAACGCCACCCCAGGGATCGCGTGGACCACTGGCGTCAGAAAGATCGGGCGCCGTCTGTGAGCGTCCAGAGACGCCGCGCTGTGGCTGTGAAAGATCGGGCTTGCTGGCGCGACTGGATTGCCCTGTTTGACTGGGCGCCAGGCGAGCGACCTGATCGTAGAATTCGACCCAGGCCAGCAGTTCATCGGGGCGCCGCAAATGATGCAGGCGCACACGCACCTGATGACCTCCGCCACGCAGCGTCAGATACTCTGGCACACGCGGCTGCCAGGCGAAGGTGCGAATGCCAGCATCCGAACGCGCTGCGATTCCCACCGCAAAGCCGCCAACTCCCACCAACTGGCGGAAGATGCCGCCGACCGGGTGACGTGTGCGCTCGACGCGGGTGATCTCGTGCCAGGTCATGCGCGAGCCACCAAGCAGGGCGCGCGATGAGATCGCCTTGTTATCCACCGTATAGGTCTGGCGGCGCACCAGCGCCCGCACACTAAAGAAGGCGCAGATCAGCGTGATCAGCAGCAGCGCATAGCCAAGCGGGTTTGTTTCGGGCAGGAGCAACACAAAATACAGGCCGGGCAGCGCACTCATCACCAGACCGATCAGCAGCCAAGTCACCTCGTCGCCAATCAGTTCACGGGCCGTGAAGGGTCCACCACCAGTGGTTCCCCAGGTGCCACCGTGGTCGCGCCAGAGCCGGTAGCGTTCGTAGACCTCCACGCGGAAACGCGCATAGTCGTTGACCATATCCTCGCGCACCTGCACGCGTCGCCCGTCGCGCGCTTGCGCCACCACCCAGCGATAGCGCCGTCCGTTGAGCGCCTGGGCGCGTTCCATCAGCCGCGAAACATCGCTCCAGCGTAACTCCATCCGCCAGGGGCCGCGTGTGATGCTGATCCCTTGCGGGCCGACGCGCACGCTGACAGAGAGCTTGAACGTGTAGACGATGGCGGCCCAAAAGACGCAGAGCAGCGCCAGCCCGAAGAACGCCGCGCGCCCGACGTGATCGCCCCAGCCCAGACGCGACCAGATGAAGAGGCCGTTGCCAAGCAACACCAGCGACAGAAAGCCCAACAGAATCCAGTCGCCGGTGCGTGGGGTGGGAAAGACGCTGTCGCGATCCACCTGCGCGATGTCTTGCAGCCGGACGGTCGCCTGTGGGGTTCCACGTAGAATCTGCGGGCGTTCAGACGCCTGCGCGCGTGGTTCAGCCGGTGATTCACCCTGACCATGACGAGACGGATTGGACACGCCTACCCACCACCCCAACTAGCTATCTGCCGCATATCCGCTGCCGAACGGCATAATACACCCTAGTATCGCCTGATTATTGCTTACGGTCACACTTGCC
>JBDTAI010000040.1:0-3924 GCA_039924685.1 Ktedonobacterales bacterium | reverse complement strand
GCAGTTCGCGGATGTCAAATTCGGGCTGGGTCTGGAGAATACTGTCTTTCCGCGCCAGAGCGTGCCGCAGATGGCCTGGTTGAGCTGGTTCCAGTTGATCTACTTCGCCGTGATCCTGGTGTTCTGGGTGGTGCTGCTGCGCTTCAAGATCATCCCGCGTGACCCCTTTGGCACAAGGGCGCAGGCCCAGACGCGCATGAGTGGTGGCAGCGCTAGTGGCGGCAAGAAAGCCGCGCCAGCCGATCAGATACCAGGGATCGGTGTGCGTCGCCCACGCGCCGCCCGTCGCCATGCCACCACCGCGACGCCCGCGAAGGCCCAGGGAATAGAGAGTCATCCTGCCACACCACGGCGCTCATTGCTGGCGATGGACTGGCTGCCTGGCAAAGCGCGTAGCGCAGCAAGCCAGCCTGCTGCGCCCGCCACTGCCGTAAAAGCGCCTGCTCCCCAGGTGGCAATCAGTAGTGGACATGATGCGACCTATGAGCGGGTCAAGGCCGCGCAGCGCCAGCGCCGCCGTCATTCGGCCAAGCGATAGGGCGACACGTCCTGACGCATCATGACGCATACGCAGGTAATCGCGTTGTTATGAGGTATAACGAAGGGCGCTCATCCGTTGCATGGATGAACGCCCTTCGCGTCTATTGATAGAGGAACATCACATATGCTTGAAGATATACGGATTGGGGCGCCTGCGTTGGGGCGCGACGGGCGCAGGTTGGGCGAATTGCAGCGTCTCGTGGTCGGCGAACCCGATCACCACCTTACGCATCTGGTGATCGATCCGGGGCTGATCGAGTCGGGCGAGGCGCTGGCGCCGGGAGGCTGGGAGAAGCCGCGCGCCCGCGTTGTGCCGGTGGCGCTGGTGGCGTCGGTGACGAACGACGCGGTGACGCTGACCTGCGACCACGACGAGTTTGTGAAGCAGCCGCTCTTCGAGCAGGAACACTTCGCTGAGGTCACGCCGCCAGCCGAGCCGAACAAGCACGCAAGCTGGTGGTCGCAGGTGCGCGTGGGCGAGGTGATCAGCTACCTCGCGTCGGGTGTTGGCCTGGGCGGCGCGCCCTATCTGCCCTCGACCACCGCGGTGACGCTGAATGAGCCAGCAGGCAGCGCTGCTATCGCGGAGGGTACATCCGTCTGGCGGCTGGCGACTGGCAATCCGGCAGGTGATGAGGAGGAGATCGGCGTGGTCGAGCGCGTGCTGGTGGATGAGGCGACGCAGGCGGTGAGCGCGCTGGTGGTGCATCGCAATGATCTGACCGGGCGGCTGGTGACGCTGCCCATCACGGCAGTGACGGCGCTCGACAACGACGTTGTGCATGTCGACCTCACAGACGGCGACCTCGACAACCTGCCGCTGTATGATGCGCAGTGACAGGCTCCATTCTGAAAGAGTGCAGGGCTCATCCAGCAACCTCCCAGCGATCATTCACGGAGGCGCACATGCCGCTGCAAAATCGCGTGACACCGTTTGGCGAGATAGTGGCGGTGGCCGCACGCGGCTTGCTGATGGGCAATCGCGGCATCCTGCACGACGAAACCCAGCGCATCGTGCGTCCCTGGCAGGTCCGCCGCTGGATCGCTTGCCGCACTGCCTTTCGGGGGCGTCGGCGCCAGGTGATGCAGCCCCACTCCTATACTGAGTTGTTCTTCCTCGATGAGGCGACAGCCTTCGCCGCTGGCCATCGTCCGTGCGCCGAGTGCCGCCACGAAGACTATCAACGCTTCAGAACGGCATGGGCGGCGTGGTCTGGTGAGTTAGCGAGCGCCGACCAGATGGACGTCATCCTGCACAGCAACCGACTGGAAGGCCACGGCGGGCGCCAAAGAAAACGCATCTATCAGGAAGCGATCACCGCACTCCCCGACGGCGCCTTCATTCAGCTCGAGGGCGCAGCGTGGTTGCTCTGGCATGGACGCCTGCTGGCCTGGTCGGCGGCAGGCTACACCGCCCGGCGGTTGGCGCCTGCGTCGGGCAGCGTCGAAGTGCTGACGCCGCGTGCGCTCGTCGCCGTATTCCACGCAGGCTACCAGCCAATGGTTCATTCCAGCGCCGACGATTAGCCTCGAAATACGCCTTCAGCAGAGATACTTCCGGGTGGGTTGAGTAGTAGGGCGAGTATGTAGCCTAAAAGCTATACTGGCCGGTGGTGACGCGAGCGAGATCGTGGCCCGAAGGCCATGAACCAACAAGCCTCAGGCCGCTTTATTCGCCAGCATGCGTTCGAGGGCGACCTTTGCCCAGCGCGCCGTCTCGTCGTCCACACGCACTTGATTGACAACGCGGCCCGCCACCAACTCCTCCAGCACCCAGGCCACATAGGCGGGATGGATGCGATACATTGTCGAGCAGGGGCAGACGACGGGATCGAGGCAGAAGATCGTCTTGTCGCGATGCTCCTGCGCCAGCCGCTTCACCAGATTGATCTCCGTGCCGACCGCCCAGACTGTCCCTGCGGGCGACTGCTCGATCACCTTGATGATGTACTCGGTCGAGCCGTTCTCGTCGGCGGCCTCCACTACCTCGCGTCGGCACTCTGGGTGAACCACCACGCGCACGCCGGGAAACTGCTCCCGCGCCTGCGTGATCTGCTCCACACTGAAGCGTTGATGCGTCGAACACCAACCCTTCCACAAAATCACCTTTGCATTCAGCAGTGTGGTGTCATCCTCGATGCCGCCGAAGTCGAGGCGCTGGTTCCAGACGACGATCTGCTCATCGGCGACACCCAGCTTCACCGCCGTGTTGCGGCCCAGATGCTCGTCGGGGAAGAAAAGCACCCGCCTGCCGCGCGCAAACGCCCACTGCAACACCTGCGCCGCGTTTGACGATGTGCAGACGATGCCGCCGTTGCGACCGCAGAACGCCTTGAGGTTGGCGGCGGAGTTCATATAGGTGACGGGAATCACCGCTTGCAGTCCGTCGCCATTCTCCTCATTCTGATAGAGCGCGTCGAGCGCCTCCCAGCACTCCTCCACCTCGGCAATGTTCGCCATGTCGGCCATCGAGCAGCCGGCGGCGGGGTTGGGCAAGATTACCTGTTGATGCGCGCCGCTGAGAATATCGGCGCTCTCGGCCATGAAGTGGACGCCACAGAATAAGATATAGTCGGCCTCCGGTCGGGCGGCGGCGAACTGCGCCAGCTTGAACGAGTCACCGCGCGCGTCGGCGTATTTGATGATCTCGTCGCGCTGATAGTGGTGGCCGAGGATCACCAACCGCTCGCCCAGCGTCGCCCTGGCGGCAGCGATGCGGCGATCAAGTTCGTCGGCGTCCAACAGCGCGTATGCTTGCGGAATCTGGTCGGCGCGCTCGGCTCCGCTATGGCGCGGACGATGCAGCGTTGCGGCGCCAGTCTGGATGCCGGTCTGGATGCCGGTCTGGATGCCGGCCTGGGCGGCGTTTTCGCGCGCGCGCCACTCCACCAGCGACGGCAGGATGCGCCGCTCCGCACTCTCATCACACACCGCGCCATCGGCTATCGTCGTGGTTGTCGTGGTTGTCGTGGTCGTCACTGTCGCTCTCGTATCTATCGCCATTGGTTAGATGCTCCTCGTATATCGTCTCCAGTCCACGCATGCGCGGCTCTTGCGGCGCGATCAGCACCCCAGAGGCGCGACTTCAGCCGCTGGCCTCCATCACTCGCCACCAAACTCAAGCGATACATCGAAGTTGGGGGCAGAGTGGGTGAGCGCGCCAAGCGAGATCAGGTCCACGCCTGTCGCCGCCACTGCCGCCAGCCGTTCGGTATCAGTCCCGATATTGCCCGACGCCTCGATGATCGTCTGCGGCGCCCGCTGGCGGATCGTCACCACATTGGCGCGCAGTCGCTCCACTGGCATGTTATCCAGCAGGATCGCCTCGACGCCGAGGTCCAGCGCCTCGCGCACCTGGTCTTCGTTCTCGCACTCCACCTCTAT
>JBDTAI010000039.1:0-2791 GCA_039924685.1 Ktedonobacterales bacterium | reverse complement strand
CCAGCCGCACGCCTGGCCCCGCCGGATCGTGCAGCGCCTCCACCGTCCCCGATGCAGGCAGGAACCGGTTGAGGGGGTCTTCGGCGGAGATGCGCGCCTCGATGGCATGACCCCGGAACGTCACCTGCTCCTGTGTGACACTCAGGGGCAAACCCGCCGCCACGCGCAACTGTTCGCGCACCATATCAATGCCGGTGCGCCACTCGGTGACGGGATGCTCCACCTGTAGGCGCGCATTGACCTCGAGGAAGTAGAACTGGCCCTCTGGCCCCAACAGAAACTCGCAGGTGCCAGCGTTGGTGTAGCCCACCGCCTTGCCCAGCGCCACCGCCGCCGAGGTGAAGCGGCCACGTGTCTCATCATCCAGCACAGGCGAGGGCGACTCCTCGATCAGCTTCTGGTGGCGGCGCTGGATCGAGCATTCACGCTCGCCCAGGTGGATCACATTGCCGAACGTATCGCCAAAAATCTGCACCTCGATATGGCGGGCAGGAACCACCGCTTTCTCCAGATACACCGCGCTATCGCCGAACGCTCCCAGCGCCTCGCTGCGCGCCAGCCGCAACGCCGCCTCCAGATCGTCGGGGCGATGCACAAAGCGGATGCCCTTTCCGCCGCCACCTGCCGCTGCCTTCAGCAAAATCGGGTAGCCGATGCGCTCGGCCAGTGTCGCCGCCTCATGCGCGTCTTCCAGGTCGGCATCGTAGCCCGGCGTGACGGGAACGCCGATCTCCTGCGCCTTGCGCCGCGCCGCCGTCTTCTCGCCCATCTCGCGCATCACGCGCCCGCTTGGCCCCACGAAGATGATCCCCGCAGCGGCGCAGGCGTCGGCGAACTCAGGATTTTCGGAGAGGAAGCCGTAACCTGGGTGGATCGCGCCGGCGCCCGTCCTGCGCGCGGCGTCCAGGATGCGTTCGATGCTGAGATAGCTCTCGCTGGCGGGGGGTGGCCCAAGCCGCACCGCCTCATCAGCCATTTGCACATGCAACGCCGTGCGGTCGGCATCTGAGTAGACGGCGACGGAGGTGAGGCCCAGGTCGCGGCAGGCGCGAATCACGCGCACGGCAATCTCGCCGCGATTGGCGATCAGCACCTTCGTGAACGGGAATCGTTCAGGCGAGCGGGCGGGCCTATTGGCAGGAGATGAGGCGGCGCGTGAGGCGGCGCTTTTTGACATCGGTGTCTCCGGGGGGTAGTCGAACTACAGCGTTCTCGGCCTTGCAATGCCAGAGTAGAGTGTAGAGTACGGAACGGCGGCATCGCGCACATACAGCGCACATACAGCGCACATACAGCGCACATACATGCCTGGCGCACGGACGAAGCGCACCGATCCACGCCGCAAGTATACCACCTGAGACGAATTCGTGACCGCTGCTGCTGTCCCCGTTCTGCTGTCTGCTAGGGCTGCGCGGCGGGCGGCTGTGGCGGAATGACGGTGGTGGGATCATCACCGCGATAGGCCGTCGCTGTGGGATAGGCGGAGTAGGCCGGGCCAGAAGGCGGCAGATAGTTCGTCGGCTCGGTGTAGAGCGATGGCGGCGCAGGGGTAGCCGTCATGTAGGGCGTCCCCGCTGGGAGATTGGGCGACGCGCCAAAGCCATTGGGCGTCATGGATGGCGGCGTGAAGCCTGGAGCAACTGGCCCCACAGGCGGGCGGCGACCGATGCGCCCAAAGAGGCCACCGATCAGGCCAAACACGACCCCAGCAACGATCAGCAGCAGCCCGCCAAGAACCTCGCGTGTCACCGCGAGGCGAATCATGCCATTCCGGCGACGTTCAGCAGCTGCTTGAAGGAATATACCATGTCCATTGGCGACGCCCATTGGAAGAACATGGGGCGTCAGCGCCAGGATCAACACGATGCCGATGCAGACTGCCACGAACGCCGAGACGATGCCCGCGATCAGGCCCGCCAGCACACCTGAGCCGATCCGCCCGCTCCGCCGCGTGGCGATGATACCCGCGATCAGAAAGGCGGCGCAGGCGATGATGGCAAAGAGAATCGTCAGCGGCAGGCCAGCATCGGCGGCGGCACGTAACGCCGTCACCGGCAAACTGACGATACCAACAATGATGCCCGTAAGCACGCCGACGCGCAGACTGGACCCTCCGGCGCGCGGTTGCGCTGCAACAGCCATAGAACACAACTCCTCATGGGCAGTGGCGATGCGTTCACCCTTTGTGCGAACGCATGGAAACGCATGGAAACGCATGGAAACGCATGGATAGGCGTAGGGTAGCAGTTCAGGCTTGGAATTGGTTGAGAAGGTGTTTGCGCTTGCCCCTTGCGCACCCACTATACAGCATCATGCGCTGTCGTGTACACTGGCTACTAGAGTCACATCCATTGGGAGGGCAACGCCGTGAGGATAGATAGCGTCGAAACACTTACCAGCTTATCCGCCGTCGAGTTGGCGGGCGCGATTGTGCGGGGCGAGGTCTCGGCCACCGAGGCCGTCGAGGCGCATATCGCGCGCATCGAACAGGTCAACCACGACCTCAACGCCGTCGTCGTCAAAACGTATGCCGCTGCGCGTGGCGAGGCTATCACCGCCGATCAGCGGCGCGCACGGGGTGAGCCACTTGGCCCGCTGCATGGCGTGCCGATCACCATCAAAGAGGCGTTCGATCTGGCCGCCACCCCCTCTACCTATGGCTTGCCTTCACGCGCCAGGCAGATCGCCACCCGCGACGATCCCTATGTACAGCGGCTGCGGCGGGCGGGCGCGATCATCCTGGGCAAAACTAACGTGTCGCAACTGCTCCTCTATATCGAGAGCGACAACC
>JBDTAI010000038.1:0-16775 GCA_039924685.1 Ktedonobacterales bacterium | reverse complement strand
AGGTGTTTGTCGTTGTATTCTGACATACCAGGCGCCCAATCCGAAAGGTGGAAAAACAACAATGTCGCCGCGAATTGTCTTCTTCGGCATGATGGGCGGCTTCTCACGGGCGCCGCTGCTTGCGCTGCTGGACGCAGGCTATGACGTGCGGGCAGTTCTCACGCCAACGCTGATGCGCGCCATCGGTGAGGATCAACCGTTCAGATGGCGCGCGCCATCCGGGAGATCAGTAAGACTACATCGCGCGGCGCTGCCGATGGCTGGAGTCACGGGCGCTGAAGGACTGCACACCGTCGAGACGATTGCCGACATCGCCGCCACGCGCAACATCCCCCACATGGAGATCGGGCAATTGAGCGATCCGCGCACGCTGGCGGCGCTGGTCGCACTGGCGCCAGATGCGATCTGTGTCGCCTGCTTCTCGAAGCGCCTGCCAGAGTCAGTGCTGCGAGCGCCACGCCTGGGCTGCCTGAACGTCCATCCCGCGCTGCTTCCGGATAATCGCGGCCCCGATCCGCTCTTCTGGATATTCCAGCGCGGTGACGAAGCAACTGGCGTCACGATCCACCTGATGGATACTGGACTCGACAGTGGACCAATCCTGCTGCAAGAGCAAGTGACAGTGGCGGATGGTGTGACCGAGGCGGCGCTCGAAGCACAGTTGGCGCAGGTGGGGGGCGAACTGCTGGCGCGTGCGGTGGCGGGTCTCGCCGCTGGCAGCCTCGCCCCAACACCCCAGGATGAGGCGCTGGCGACCAGTTATCCCTTCCCGACCGAAGACGACTTTGTGATTCCCCCGACCTGGCCCGCACGCCGGGCCTATCGTTTTGCGCGCGGCGTGCAGGGACGCGGCCAGCCGATCACGTTACACGCCGCTGACGGCGCCACATTCCACCTGGTTGCGGCGCTCGGCTACGCTGCAACATCAAGCATGAGGGCTCCCTGGCGGCTGAATGGCGACAACCTCTGGCTGCGCTGCTCCCCTGGCGTTCTGCATGCGCGAACGACCTGAGCGGCGGCAAACCCCTCTAAGAGCAGCTTACCGTGCGACGAGCGCGCCCGGCTGCTTCTCCACATCTGCTGTGGACTTCGTGGCAGTCTTTGCTACGCGCTTCGAGGAGGTGCGCACAGCACGTGGGCGGCGCAGCGTGTGCAGCGCCAGATAGCACATCGCGCCAAAGAACAGCGAGACTAGCGCACTGTGACCAATCGTGCTGAAGATGTCGAGGTGGCTATACACCACAAACGCGCCCTCGAGCGCCTGCGCCACCACCAGCAGCAGCGCCACAAGACTGCCCCAATAGAGATCGGGCCGCGATTTGCGCATCGAGCGCGCCCAGATGAAGAGTCCGCCGATACCCAGCGTCAACACCAGCGCGGCGACCCGGTGGGTGAAGACGATGGTGACGGCTGTGTTGAAGCTGGGGATAACCTGCCCGTTGCAGAGCGGCCAGCCTGTGCAGGCCAGTTCGGAGCCGGTATGGCGCACAAACGCGCCGATATACACGACGATGTAGCAGTAGACGAGCAATCCCCACACCAGCGCCAGGAATCCGCGCGAGAGCCGACGGTCGCGCAACTTCTCTCTGCCGCTGCGTTCCTCATACAGGAAGAACATCGTCAACATCACACTGGCGAAGGAGAGCAGCGACACGCCCAGGTGCAGCGCCAGCGCCGCCGCAGATTCAGGCCACAGCACCGCCGCCGCGCCCAGCAGTGCCTGCGCGACCAGAAAGACGATCATCGCAGGCGCCAGAATCTTGATCTCCAGCCGCTGCCGCCAGAAGACCAGCACGCCGATAGTCAGCAGGATAATCAGTAGTGTGGCGGGGGCCACCACCACACGATGCGCAAACTCGATGGCCGTCGAAAGCGCAAACTGCGGGATGAACTGCCCCTTGCAGAGCGGCCAGGAGGCGCCGCATCCCGCCTGCGAGCCAGTGTTGGTGACGAGCGACCCCTGAAGCAACACAATGAACATGATCGCCGTGGTCAGTACGGAGAGCCACCGTATATACTTCCGCCAGGGCAGTTGCGCCAACTGCCTGCGTGTGGGTTCCAGCGCCTTCAGAAGCCGTTGCAACGGGGAGGCGTCGGTTGTACTCTGCATATCGCTGTCTACCTTTTCGTCGTGGGTGATGATCTGCATGATGATCGCGAAGTAGCGAACTGTCGGGTGAGAAAAGGGCATGTAGAGTGGCCGATGATAGCGCGCTATTCGCTCTAAAGCATACGCTACGCCGCCACATCGCGCAACAGCCATACGTTATAGATGTACGCTATGGACGTGTCTTGGTTCGCGTCGCTGTAGCCACATCTGGTGTTACAATGGACGAATGGATGACATGAACAGCGAAGACACTGCTTCAACTGGGCGGCTGGCAGGCAAAGTGGCGATTGTGACAGGCGCCAGCCGGGGCATCGGACGCGCAACGGCCACCCTCTTTGCATCTGAGGGCGCCGCAGTGGCGCTGGCTGCGCGCGATGCCACTACGCTCGAAGCCAACGCGCAGGCGATCACTGCTGCGGGTGGGCGCGCATTGGCCATCCCCTGCGATGTGGCGGATGAGGTGAGCGTGCAGGCGCTCTTTGCGTATGTGACTGCGACGCTCGGCCCTGTGGACATGCTGGTGAACTCGGCAGGCGCACTGGTCAATACACCGTTCGCGCAGATGGAAGCTACGGATTGGGATCATGTGCTTGGCGTCAACCTGCGCGGAACGTTCCTCTGCTGTCGAGAGGCATTCCGCGCTATGATTCCGCGTGGCGGGGGAGTGATCGTCAACATCTCGTCGCTCTCTGGTGTGCGCGGCGTGGAGAAGTTTCCCGGCCTGAGCGCCTACAACACCTCGAAGTTCGGTGTGGCGGGTCTGAGCGAGATACTGGGTGTCGAGGGACGCCCGCACAACATCCGCGTGGTAGCCGTCAGCCCGGGCGCGGTGGATACCGAGATGCTGCGCGCAGCGGCGCCCCACCTGAAACCCGATATGACGCCCGATGAACTGGCGCGCATCCTGCTGTTCCTGGTTGGTCCCGACGCCCGCCCGCTCAACGGTTCCAACCTTGAAATCTTCTCGAACGCTTGACAGAGCTAACGATGGGCGCATATACTTGGCGCGTACTTGGCGCGTACTTGGCGCGATGTTCATCTCTGGTTAGGTGAACTCTCCAGCGGACTTCAGTCCGCCGTTCGTCCCATGCTACGGCCTTGCAAGGCCGAGAGCGCCTACCGAAAGGACATGAGCATGACAGTCCTCTCTCAGCGTGACGTAGCGGATAGCCTGGGCGGTCTGCCCGGAGGCCCCGCGCTGCGCTAGAGCAGTGGCCAAACTGTTTGCTCCTCCCAGCCAGCCCCTCCGTAGAGACCCGCTCGCCCAGCCGCGCTGACGGCCTGTGCGCAAGCGTGAATTTGTGCGCCCTGAGTACCCGATTTCACCCTTCCTCAGAGGAGCATCGGGCGTTCAGCGCCTTCCACTGTTGCCATCACAGCGATCCTTTGTGATCCCTGCCGCCTCACCATCCCCTACGTCCTCGGCGCTCCTCACACACATTCTTCACAGATGCGCGGGAAGACTCCCGCTGGCATCGCCGTTCCCTGTGCTGTGCTCCGGCCTTTCAATGCTGAGAGCGATGCCACACGGCGGAAAAAGCGCAACAGGGAACGGGATGGACGGACGACAGGATTGGTATGTACGACAATAGTGATAATAGTGATAACTCTCAGCAGAGACGGGACGGCGAACCACGCTGGCGTTCCCGACGTACTTGGCGCACCTGGCGGCGGGCGGCGAACAACAACGCCTACGTCGTCTATCTTTGCATCGAGGCGGCGTTTGCGCTCTTCAGCGCGATGTATGGTTCGCTCTCGACCGTGTATCGCATCAAGGCGGCGGGGTTGAATCCCTTGCAGCTTGTGCTGGTCGGCACGGTACTGGAAGGGTCAGTGTTTCTCTTCCAGATTCCCACTGGCGTGCTGGCCGATGTGTTCAGCCGCCGCCGGTCGGTGATCATCGGCGTGGCCCTGACTGGATTGGGCTTTCTGCTCGAAGGCTCATTCCCAATCTTCGGAACAATCCTGCTGGCGCAGGTATTGTGGGGTGTCGGCTACACCTTCATCAGCGGCGCCGAGGAAGCCTGGATCGCTGATGAGGTCGGCGCCGAGGCGGCGGGCAAGGCGTACCTGCGCGCCACGCAGGTCGGCCAGGTGGCGGGCATCGTGGGCATCGTCATTGGTGTTGCGCTGGGCAGTCTGCGCCTCAATCTGCCGATGGTGGTGGCGGGCATCTGCGTCCTGATCCTCAGCGTCGCGCTGATCGTCTTCATGCCAGAGACACGCGCCCAGGCTGCGTTTGCGCCGCAACCAGCCGGTGAAACTCCGGCGGCGGGTACAATAGCAACAGTGGCAGTGGTGGAAACGGTCGAACGGGCTGAGCGCGCCGCTCTGCGCGACCTCTGGCGAACACTGCAACGCGGGCTGCGGCTCGTCTGGCGGCGCCCGATTCTGCTGACCATCCTGGGTATCGGCGTCTTCTTTGGCATGTCCAGCGAAGGCTACGACAGGCTGGGCGATGCCCACATTCTCAGCGATTTCCATCTGCCGCCGCTTGGCCCGTTCAGCTACGTTGTCTGGTTCGGCATCCTCGAACTGGGATCGGCGCTGCTCAGTCTGACGGTGGTGGAGGTGATCCGGCGGCGCATGAACACGACAAGCCACCGCAGTGTGTCACGTGTGCTCTTCGTGGCCAACGGCGTGCTGGTGGCGGCTGTGGTCGGCTTCGGGCTGGCGCGGGCGTTCGCGCTGGCGCTGGCGCTCTACTGGGCAGTGCGGGTGGTGCGCAATGTCAGCAGCCCGCTCTACACCGCCTGGATCAACCAGAGCGTTGATTCAGATGTGCGGGCAACTGTGCTCTCGATGGAGGGGCAGGCCGACGCGCTGGGCCAGATTGCGGGCGGTCCTGTCGTTGGCGCCATCGGTCTGTATGTGTCACTACGGGCGGCGCTGGTGGCGGCTGGCCTGACGCTCTCGCCATCGCTGCTGCTCTTCGTGCGCGCCTTCCGTCAGGGCGATCAGGGCGATCAGGGCGATCAACGCGCGCCACACACGCTGCCCGACGCCGCGCCAGACCGTGCGACGCCTGAAACAAACGATGTCGTGATCGCCGAACGCTGATGTCGTGTGCATGTCGGATAGCTGGTGGCGCGATCTGCCCGATCTGGTATCAGCCGCCAGCTATTTCGTTTATGAAACCTGGGACAGGAGGGATGAGATGCCGCAGTTGCTCTCACTGGATATACCTGCGCGCCACGGTCTGCTTGAAGGGTTGCTGCGGCTGCCTGATATGCCCGAATCCGCCGCTGCTGAAGGTCCGGCCATGGTGGCGCTGGTCTGCCATCCGCACCCGCAGGGTGGCGGCACAATGCACACCAAAGTCGTCTTTCGTGTGGCGCAGGCACTGGTGGATGTGGGCATGCCAACACTGCGCTTCAATTTTCGTGGCGTAGGGCGTAGCACGGGAACGTATGATGAGGGGCGTGGTGAGGGCGACGACGTGCGCGCGGCGCTTGATTTCCTCGTCGCGCGCTACCCCACGACGCCGATCTGTCTGGCGGGATTCTCGTTTGGCTCATGGGTTGGTCTGCCGATTGGCTGCGCCGATGCGCGTGTGCGCCAGCTTGTTGGCGTGGGTGTGCCGGTGCGGCTGCTGGCGGTAGACGATCTGGCAGAGTGCGCCAAACCCAAACTGATCGTGCAGGGCGCACAGGACCAATATGGCCCACTGGATGCGCTCCAGGCCTGGTTCGCGCGCCTGGAGCCGCCCAAACAGTTGCGGGTGATCTCGGGCGCCGACCACTTCTTCACCCAGCAGCAGCAAGAACTGGCCGCCGCCATCACCAGCTATTTCCGCACTGAATCGCCGCTCCGGCCGTAGACCATTGACATAGACTATAAGGCATCTGGCGAAAAGCGTTGACAGGCGCCCGTCATCCCCATACAATCATCTCGGCATTCGTGACATGTCACGAACTGGGACAACATACGCTGGCTGTATGCCAATCCAGCCTGTTGTGCGTGACATGTAGCAGATTTTCGAGAGACAGTGCGCGAACGCTGCGGTGCAACACCTGACACAAGGCTCAGGCGTGGCGCTTCGCCAGTGGTGTTAGGTGGGGACGCAAGGTATGCTATCTACACGTTCTTCAGGCTTTTCAAGCCATGCTCGTACTTCTAGTCCTTCAGCCAGCAGTATCGCTGGCGTTCGCCGTTCCGGCGGCAGACGCAGGTTGACCCGGCTGGCATGGCTAGTGGCCAGCGCCACGTTCCTCATCTCGCTGGTGTTGAGTGGATGCAGCCTCACGGGCGGAACAGCCAGTGTGCCACTGGCGGCTCAGCAGGACTTCGTCTGGCCCTATTTCGGCGAGACACGCATTGCCTACAGTGCTGTGCTCGATCCTGCCAGCATTACGTCGCTGTACGATGCGCAGGACGCACAAATGCTCTACGCCGGTCTCGTCACCTTCAGCGACACGACACTCAAGCCCGTGCCATATGCCGCCACCTACGATGTTGACGCCACCGGCACGGTCTATACCTTCCACTTGAAGGCAAATCTGCGCTTCAGCGATGGCACGCCACTGACCGCAAGTGACTATGCGTACAGCATCAACCGCGCGCTGTCGCCCAGTCTCTGCACGACCTCTGATCTCACCACCTATGGCGCCAACGGCTCAAACGCGTGCCATACCGGCTTTAACTTCACGTATTTGGGTGACATCCTCGGAGCCGCAGCGTTTTCGAATGGACAAGGACCTTCTTCGCTGATCAGCGCACATGGCGACGATTCCACCAAAGGGTTGAGTGTGATTGATCCGCTGACGCTGCGTATCCGGCTCGATAGGCCCATCGCTTACTTCCTGGAGGCGCTCACGTATCCAGCCGCCTATCCGGTGGAGCGTTCGTTGGTCGAGAACCCCACCTATGCAGGCGGCAAATGGGTGGATCACATGGATATCGGTGGCGCCTCTGGTCCGTTCAAGATCGCGGCGTATGAACATGGCGCCGCCAACGATACGCTGGTGATGGTTCCCAACCCCTATTGGGCGCAAGCGTTTGGTCAGCATCTGACGCTTCAGCGCGTCGAGCGACCTTTCATCAGCGATCAGGACACAGAGTACTCCAACTACAAGGGTGGCCAGTACAGTTATACCGATGTGCCATCGGATGTCTACAGCCAGGCGCGTGGCCAGGGCGACTTCCATGAGATACCAACGCTGCAAACCTCGTACTTCGGACTGAACTTCGACCTGCCGCCATTCAACAATCTCTCCGTCCGGCGCGCCTTCGATCTGGCGCTGAACAAGCAACTGCTGGTGGACCGCGTGGAAAATGGCGGCGCGCTGCCAAGCAACCATATCGTGCCTGCGGGTATGCCGGGCTACGATCCTGCGATTGTCAACCCGCCGCCTGACAGCACACAATCACTCACGGGCAACCAGGCGGCAGCTCAGGAACTGATCGCCGCCGTGCGTCATACCTGTGCAGCCTCCGCCAATGCGTTGCAGGTGCCGCCGGAGTGCGCGTATGTGCTGCCGGACCCAATCACTGGCAAGCCGAAAGCCATCCAGTTCTACTGCGATGGCGCCAGCACGCCGACAGACCTGGCGATTGCCAACGCAGCGGCGACGCAGTGGAATAATGTGCTTGGCCTGAACGTGCAGGTCTTTTCAGTTGACCAGTCAACCCTCTTCAATGGCCTGACCAACCCCAGCGCCTTTCCCATATGGGAAGTCGGCTGGTCGGCGGATTATCCCGATCCACAGGACTGGCTCTCGCTGCAATTCAAATCAGGCTCCGGTGTCGATGCCTCGGACGTGCGCAACTCCGACCTCGATGCGCAGATGAATCATGCAGATGTCGATCAGAACCCGACACGACGGATGGCTGAGTACAACAAGATCGAGCAGGAGATGGTCAACCTCTGCGCCTGGATCCCCTTCCAGCAATCCAAGACGGCGTGGCGTGTGCGACTGAATGTGCATGGCTTCGTACCCAGTGAACTCGACGAGTTGAGTGGGCCTGACTGGACGCATGTCTACATCACCACGCAATGAGCTACCACCCAGTCAGCATAATGGTGTGATGTCCTGCTACTCACCATCACCACCCAGCATCACCACCCAGCAGCACCAACCAGGATTGGCTACCACGCCGATTCTGGTTGTTGTTTGCGCGCCATTCCGGGCGCGCTCATCTGTGTTGCGTCGTAGCAAGAATTGCTCTCCGCATTCCTTGACTTTTGGCGCGCTCGTGCGTATATTCTATTGTCTGGTGTAGATACCCCCCTACGGTATCGCGCCATCCCAATCTGACATCTGTTCCGTTACATCGAGCCGCCTCCTCGGGTCATCCATAGATGATGGTTCGCTGCGCCGCATGCCGTGCTGGTACGCTGCGCTGTTTGGGTAGGGAGTTCGATGACGTGAAAGGGTTTGTATGAGTACCAATGGCAGTGGTTGCGCGCAGCTCGCTCTGTCGCACGCGCACAGCCGCCTGATCGAAAATTATCTCAGTTGGTATATCGCCTGTTTCTTCACCGGAGACAGCTAGCGGCGCTTGACGCCTGCACAGACCCCAAAGGAGTCGCCCGTGTTCGGACCCCACCTCATCATTGATGGTTCCCGTTGCAATACCCAGAAGCTCGCTGACCGCATCCTCGTTGAACAGGTGCTCAACGACTACCCCACCGCCATCGGCATGACCAAAATCGGCGGCCCCTATATGTTCGAGTACCAGGCCCCCGATCCCGCTTACTCTGGCGTCTCCGGCCTCGTCGTCATCGCCGAGAGCCACATCGCCATCCACACCTTCCCCGAACTCGATTATTTTACGATGGACATCTTCTCGTGCAAGAACTTTGACCACGAGCTGGCCATCGAGTACATCAAGAAGGCGTTCGATGTGCAGGAGATGGACCGCATGCTGGTGCAGCGCGGCCTCTCGTTCCGGGGTCCGCACCACGGTAAAAACGGCGCAACGGATGAACTGATCGCTGCCGCCGATGCGCGGTTGGCCGCTGGCATCATCAGCAAAGAGACTGCACTGCCGGATGAAGGCGCCGCAACTCAGGGTGGCGTGGTGGATGAGCGGCTTGCCGCGCTGGCCCGCCATGAACAGCAGGCAGCGGAAAGCGGCGCGAGCGGGCGGATGATCTGGCCGCAGTATGGTGTGACGCCCGACGTGGGAACCTATGGCGCAGAGGCTCACCAGTCTGTGGCAAGTGGTGAGCCGGGCGTCCGTGGCGGCGCGCAGGTGATCGCACTGACGCATGAGGTGGCAACGCTGACGACGAGCGACGGGCGCCAACTCGCCGCGACCGAGCCGATGCAGGTGAATCCTACCGCCTCGATCAGCGGCTTGCTGGATAAGCTGACGCACAGTGGTGGCCAGGGGCGAGCGCTGGGTCGGGCGCTGGCGACATGGGAGCGGGCCGCGCGCGCCGACGACACGCTGATCGCGCTGACACTCTCGGCGCCGGTGATCGCGGATGGCCTGCGCGAGACGCTGGCCTGTGCGCTGGATCGCCACTATGTGGATGTGGTGGTGGCGAGCGCCGACGATCTCTTCGCCGATGTCGCCGAGGCGCTGGGCCATGCGCACTACGCCGATGGAGATGTGTCACGCTTGAGCGCGCAGGGACGAGCCGCGACACTGACCTTCATCATAGACTTCCTCGCTGACACTCTGGCTCACCTCAACGACCTGCTGGCGGAGCAGGGTTCGGCGCGTCAAGGCGTCACGACCATCAGTGGTAGCGAACTCTGGCAGCGGTTGGGCGAGACGTTGCACATGCACGCGCCGCGCAAGGGATTGTTGCAGTCGGCGGCGCAGGCGGGTATTCCGGTCATCGCGCCAGATGTGACGGCGAGTGTCTTTGGGGCAGCGCTGCTTGCGGTGCGCGGGCAGGGCGCAACACTAGCGATTGACACGACGGCTGATTTGGCGACGCTGGCCCGGCTGCTCGGCGAACGACCATCGCTGTGTGTTATCCGCAGTGGCGAGGGCTCCTGTGACGCCCTGCTGACCCAGGCAGGCGAGATCGCGCCGACGCTTGGCTACGCGGCGCCAACACTGGCGGGCCGCATCACGCTGGGCGGCATACTGGCGAACGATGGCGCGCAGCCGCACCTCGTCAACGTGGCGGCGGATGCCTCGCTGGCGTTGCCCCTGCTGGTGACGGGTCTCGCGCAGCGCCTCCCCAGCGGGCGGCAGATAGCGCCAACACGCACGCCGCCAGAAACGGCGCCAGAAACGGCATCACAAACGGCATCTCAGGCAACGACACAAACGGCGCCAGAGCGCACCGCCGAACCGGCGCTGGCGTAAACCTCACGCCCCTCTCTCACTCAGAGAGGGGCCAGTCGCAGGTCAACCAGAACTTGCAATCGCCGCGCATCTATGGTAGTATACCTGTGCTGCCTTTCAGGGGCAGCGCACATTCCGGGATCGTCTAATGGTAGGACGGCTGACTCTGGATCAGTTAGTCGTGGTTCGAATCCACGTCCCGGAGCCACACAACACCCATCAACATACAACATACAGGCAGCGACGTGACCTGAGCACGTTCGCTGCTTTTTGTTATGCCTGCCTGCATCGTTGCATCTTCCGGGATCGTCTAATGGTAGGACGGCTGGTTTTGGATCAGTTAGTCGTGGTTCGAATCCACGTCCCGGGGCCACTGTGCCACGAGCAGTGGCATAGCCCTACACGCCCACATATCTATCCCTTGTGAGGATGGGTACGGCGGAAACATATCAATTTGCGCGACTTCTGGGCCATTTGTGCGTTACTGTAGAAGATCACTATTGTGATCACCTTTGTCGGCGATATGGCGAGAGGCCAGACGAAACACTATGGCGCTGACGACAGGCAGCATCATCGAGCGCATCAAGCAGAAGCTCGACATCGTCGAAGAGATCGGCGCGGTCGTCCAGTTGCGCAAATCGGGCAAGTCCTTCAAGGGACTGTGTCCGTTTCATGGTGAGCGCACGCCCTCGTTCTATGTCAACCCCGAATCGGGCTTCTGGAGTTGCTTCGGCTGCCACGAACACGGCGACATCTTCACCTTTGTGGAGAAGCAACAGGGGCTTGACTTCCGTGAGGCGCTGGAGTATCTGGCAGGGCGCGCAGGCATCCCGCTCGATACGCAATCCGCCAGTGAGGCGCGTGAGGAGTCGGCGGAGAGCATTGCCCGCAAGCGGCTGCGCGTGCTGAACGAGTCCGCCGCCATCTGGTTCCACAGCCAACTGCTGCAATTGTCCGCCGCGCAGTATGCCCGCGCGTATATTGACTCGCGCGGCGTCAGCAATGACTCGCTGGCACTCTGGCGGCTGGGCTATGCCCCCGAAGGCGACAGCCTCACCAGCTATCTGCTCGGTCAGGGCTATACCCCCAAAGAACTGATCGAGGCGGGCTTCACCCGCGAGCGCGAGGCCAGCCGTGGCGGTGGTCTCTATGACTATTTCCACAACCGGCTGATCTTCCCCATCCGCGACGTGCGCGGCCAGACCGTCGCCTTCGGTGGGCGCGAGCTTGGTGGCGGCCACCCCAAATATCTCAACACGCCACAGACCGCGCTTTTCGACAAGAGCGCCACGCTCTATGGCTTCGACCTCGCCCGTGATGCCATCAAGCGCGCCGACCGCGTGGTGATCGTCGAAGGCTACATGGATGCGCTGGTGACGCATCAATATGGCACGCGCAACGTCGTCGCCTGCATCGGCAGCGCCATCACCGAGAAGCACATCCAGCAGATCAAGAAGCTGACACGGCGTGTCACGCTGGCCCTCGATCCTGATGCCGCTGGTGAGGCGGCGATGGTGCGCGGCATCACTGTGGCGCAGCAGGCGTTTGAGCGCAAGTTTGTGCTGGTGCCTGGCGCGGCGACAGGGGCGCCAACAGATCGGCGTGGCGCGCCAAAAGGCGTCGTGCGCTTCGAAGAGCAGGTGGACGCCGAGATCACTGTGGCGCGTCTGCCCCCCAACGAAGACCCCGACGAGTTCGTCCGCCGCGATCCCGCTGGTTGGCAGCATGCCATCGAAACGGCGCAACCGTTGATTGACTTTCTGATCGAGGCGCGTACCGCCGATCTGGCGCTCGATACGCCACAGGGCAAGCTCGAAGCGACCCGTCGCCTGTTGCCAGTGATCGCCGAGGTGCGCGACAGGACGCTCTCCGATGATTATGTCGGGCGGCTGGCGCAGAAGCTTCGCATAGACAAAGTGGACCTGCGCCGCGATCTGCTGGTGGTGCGGCAGCGGGTGGACCGCGAGGCGCGGACGCGACGTGCGAGCGAGATTCCGCCAGCGGCTGATTCTGAAAACGAGGCGGGCGCTAAAGATTCGATGGCTTCTGCTGTCGAGTCATTAGGAGGAAAGTACCAAAATCCGCCGCGTCAAGGTCCTGTTGGGGGGTATAGTTCGTCGGGCGCTATAGAGACACTGAGAGAGTCACTACGAGGCGGCGTCTCGCAGGACGGCATGGCCGCCGGAGCGACAGGCGCATTACTGGCCGAACAGGCGCTTGAAGCCTACTGCATCGGTCTGCTCTTCACCCACCCCAATACCTGGACAGAGATGGCGGCGATCCTTGAGGAGCGCGACTTCACCAGCCCGGAGTTGCGCGCGCTCTTCGTCGCCTTCGCCACCGCTGTCGCAGGCGTTGCAGGAACCGTGGCAGAGGTGAACTGCGGCGGGTTGCTGGCGGCGCTGCACCCGTTGTTGCAGGAAACGGCGCACCAGGCGCAGGCTACGCTCACCAGTGGCGAAGAACAGGCCGAGGGAACACCTTTGGCAAAGACCGCCCGCGACGTCGCCTATCGGCTCAAGCGGATGCGTCTGAAGGCGGAGATGGCGGAGCTTGACGCGCTGCAACGCGACGCCGAACACGCCGCCGAAGCGGATACGCTGCGCACGCTGTTGGTGCGAAAACAGGAGTTGCTCTTGCAGCGGCGCGCGATTGATAGCGCCACTGCGCTTTTCGGCTAATCGTCGGTTATTCGTCGGTTATTCACCACACTACGCAGCGGCTGTTTGGCCAGTCTGGCTAGCGCCGCAGCGACCAGGCGCAGGTATGCGTCACAATACGAGCGCACATGGTGCGACGGCGTATCACAAACAAATGATCGTCGTTGTTGCAATTGGCGTCCCAAACAACACGGATAACCCAGTAATCAAGACGACCGGGTCATCCAGGTCACACCTGGTCACACCTGGTCAACCACCAAACAATGCGGCTGACGGCGAACGCCTGAAGCGCCTGTGGCGGAGGCGCCTGTGACGGAGGCGCCATTTCTAGCGCACGTGTGGAATCATCGGGGAGCTTACTCTCCCTATCCACCGCCCAGCGCCAGGACGTTCAGAGGAGGATGTGGAGCGAGATGGTGAGGAAAGAACCGAGTGGGCGCCCGCAATATGCCCTCAGTCGGGAGAACGTATCCGGCAGAGCAGACGAGCCTGATCTGGCCGAGATGGCTGCAATACTGGATGCGCTGGCGCGCGTCACCCCGCCGATGGTGGAGAGCGGGCGAGAAGGACGGCATGACGATTGGGGAGGATCGGCAGGATCGGCGCTCACTGGCCTGAGTGGCGCCATAGCCGTTGCGCCACAGATGAAAGCTGAAGCTATCCCCACAGTGGACCCTGATGACGTGACGCGGCGACGTTCATCTATGCGCCGCAGCCCCCTTCTACACACGACGACAACTGACACCTTGGGGTCTGCACTGCGTCACGAGCATGAAGCGTGTGACGAGCACGCCGTCCGTGATGACGACCGTGAGCATGAAGCGCACGAGGGTGAGGCGCTGCCCGACGCCGATGACGAACAGGGCGGCGCGCTCGTATCATTGTCTTCATTTTCAGCACTCGCTGCGCTTTCACCACTCTCGTTCCTGGCGCCTGCCGTGCTTGGCGCGTCCGCCGTCGAACGGCACAGCTTCGGCGGCAATGCCGATGACGAGCCGTTCAGCGACCTATATATTGTACGGGATGAACCAATGGCAATTGAGTTGGAATCGGCTAAAGTGGCCTGGGCGGCTGATGAGTCTGAGGACGACGCGGACACCCATGGCGCCCACAAGTGGGACGAACTGCGCGAGGCGATGGGCGGTCTCACGATAGACGCCGAAGCCAACCTCGACGATCCGGTGCGGATGTATCTGCGCGAGATCGGGCGCGTGCCATTGCTTTCCGCCGCGCAGGAGGTCGTGCTGGCGAAGCGCATGGAGCGCGGCAAGGTCGAGCGCATCAAACCGCTGAACCAGCAGAACTTCCGCATCCTCTATGACGCTGAAGAGGCACAACGCCAACTGACCGAAGCCAACCTGCGGCTGGTGGTGAGCGTCGCCAAGAAGTATATCGGGCGCGGCATGAACCTGCTTGACCTGATTCAAGAAGGCAACATCGGCCTGATCCGCGCCGTCGAGAAGTTCGACTACACCAAAGGCTTCAAGTTCTCCACCTACGCCACCTGGTGGATTCGCCAGGCGATCACCCGCGCCATCGCCGACCAGGCGCGCACCATCCGCATCCCCGTTCACATGGTCGAGACCATCAACCGGCTGATCCGCATCAGCCGCCGACTGCTGCAAGAACTCGGACGTGAACCCAGCTCCGAAGAGATTGCCATCGAGATGCAGATCACGCCCGACCGGGTGCGCGAGATCATCAAGGTGAGCCAGGAGCCGGTCAGCCTTGAGACCCCCATCGGCGAAGAGGACGACAGCCATCTGGGCGACTTCCTCGAAGACCACGCCGCGCTGGCCCCTGCCGAGGCCGCCAGCCACCAACTGCTCAAGGAGCAGGTGAAAGACGCCCTATGCAGCCTGACGCAACGCGAACAGGAAGTGTTGCGCCTGCGGTTCGGCCTCGATGATGGCCGCAGCCGCACGCTCGAAGAGGTTGGGCGCGAGTTCAAGGTCACACGCGAACGCATTCGCCAGATCGAGGCGAAGGCGCTGCGCAAGCTCCGTCATCCCAGCCGCAGCCGCCGCCTGAAAGACTACCTGGACTGATCCTGGTTTCTCGTGGCGTATGCACTGTCTTCGTGGTAATTTTCTCCACTCGCGGCCTTTCAAGGCCGATGCACGGACGGCAGATGGACGAAAGTCCCCGATTTTTGAGATTGTTCAGAATGGCTTGGACTGTTTCAGCATAGCGCATTCATACCAGGCCCGCTATCATTTAATGATGGCGGGCTTTTTTATGTGCGTAGCGAACAGTGTGGAGAGCAGTGGAGAGCAAAGAGGTGCGGGCGATGGCAAACGAAGGCACAGTGACAGTAGGGATATTGACGATCAGCACGAAGGGTGCGGCGGGCGCACGTGAAGATACCTCGGGCGAGGCGATCCGCGAGTTAGTGACGGCGGAGCCGCTGCATGCGACGGTGATGCAGCGCCAGATCGTCCCCGATGACCGTGCCGCCATCGAAGATGTGTTGCGCCACTGGGCCGATGATCTGCGCCTCAACCTGATTCTCACCACCGGCGGCACCGGCCTCAGCCCCACCGATGTGAC
This sequence comes from Ktedonobacterales bacterium, assembly GCA_039924685.1. Taxonomy (GTDB): domain Bacteria; phylum Chloroflexota; class Ktedonobacteria; order Ktedonobacterales; family JADMIN01; genus JBDTAI01. The sequence goes on along the minus strand of JBDTAI010000038.1, from coordinate 1,205 downwards.
GCCTGAAGCGACGCTGGCGGTGGTGGAGCGCCTGGTTCCGGGAGTGGCTGAGGCGATGCGTCAGGAGAGCCTGCGCGTCACACCCTTCGCTATGCTCACCCGCGCTGTGGCGGGCTGTCGCGGCGCCACGCTGATCGTCAATCTGCCGGGCAGCCCCAAAGGTGTACGTGAGTGCCTCGCCGTCATTCTGCCCGCGCTGCCCCACGCGGTAGACATCCTGACGACCCGCGTGACCGATCACGGTGCGCTGCCGCAGGGTTAGCCAGGATAAAGCTCAGGCTTCGGCGTTGACTGGCGAGGCTACTGTGAGGTCGTTGACCACTCCACGCACACCGGGGATGCGCAGCGCGATGTCCTCCGCCTTGTGGAAGCTGGTGTGGTCGGGAACCGTGCCGCGCAGGTTGACCAACCCATGCTCATACAGCACGTCAACATCAATATAGCCACGATCCGCCAGCGCCTCCACCACCTGCTGTTGCAGCAGCTCGCCATAGAGGATGTGATCGGAGATGTCCACCACGCCGGGGGTATGCTCGAGTTCGGCGCGTGCCTCATCGCCAAAGGTGCTGATCTCGGCGCGACCATAGAGCGAGACACGCCCAGCCTCGGTCTCGAAAGTGATGGCGTGCCGCGCCTGTGGCGAGAGGATCGACACATCCAGCGCGCGCACGACGTTGCGGCTGATGATGGCGTCGGGCAGATAGGGCGGCATGCTGGCCACCTGTGCAGGCGCAAGGTGCAGATCAAGCTCCGCATGCGCCTGTAAGCCATGCTCCGAGTTGCGTTCAATGTAGGCGCCCAGCAACAGCGAGTCAATCGGCACAACCAGCGGCTGATGCGGACCAAACCCCATGCCGCCATTCACCCGCAGCACCAGATGCGAGGCGTATTCAGCGCCCTTGCCATCTTCGTTGATCACGCGCACGCCCAGCAACGCCAGTGTCACGTTGCTTTCATGCACGCCATCTGGGCGCAGGCCCAGCATCGTCTGGCGCGTCAACACGAAGGCGCCACCTGCATCGGCGGTGAGATCAGCCTCCTGGGCGACGGGATCAGCACGCCAGGCGCCATCCTCCGCGTGGAGGCGCACACCCACGCAAACGATATTCTCAGGCGCTTCCAGTGGCTTGACCTCTGGCGGCCAATGGGCGACTTCTTCGCGGGCGCCGCGCTCTCGTCGCAGGAAGAAGTAGCGGGGGGGACCG
>JBDTAI010000037.1:0-3155 GCA_039924685.1 Ktedonobacterales bacterium | reverse complement strand
TGCCGTTCGCCACACATCATCCCCTATCATCTGCGGTATACTGACATCAGTCACCTGTATGTATTCGTAGGCTATATGAAACACATCGTCCTCATCCCATACGACAAAGGAGTCGGCTTTCATGACCAACCGCTCATCTGCGGGAACTTCGTCGCGCCCCATGACGCTCACCCAGAAGATTCTGGCACATCATGCGCTCGGCCTCAGCAAACCCTACGTCGAGACCGGCGACATGTTGCGAGTCCGCGTGGACTGGACGATTGCAAGCGAGCTTGCCTGGAATGGCATGGACCGCACCTACAGCATGCTGGGCCGACCAAAGCTGCACGATCCTGACAGGTTCTATCTGGCGCTCGACCACACAGTTGATCCCGTCACGCTGGCCAGCGATCCGCGCACGCAGAAGCTGGTCAATCTCTCACGCGCCTTCGCCAAAGAAAGCGGCCTCAAGCACTTCTACGACGCCAACGTGACGATCATGCACACGCGCTTCTATCGCAACCTGGTGCAGCCCGGCGAGGTGGTGCTTGGCGCCGATTCGCATACCAGTTCGCATGGCGGGCTTGGCGCGTTTGCAGTAGGCCTGGGCGGCGCAGATGTGACCGTCGCCATGACCCTCGGAGAGACCTGGCTCGAAGTTCCCGAAGCCATCGCCGTCGAGTATGAGGGGGTCGCGCCATTTGGCATTGGTGGCAAAGACATCATCCTGCACACACTGGGGACACTGGGACGCAACAGCGTGGCGATGGAACGCAGCGTGGAGTATCGCGGCGCGGCCGCGCACACTTTCTCCACCGACATGCGCTTCACCATCTGCAATATGACGGCGGAATTCGGCGGACTCAACGGCATCTTCGAAGCGGATGAGATCGTCGCGGCATGGCTGCGACAACGCCGCCGGGGCTATAATGCCGACGCGCTCTACTTCCGCGCCGACGACGACGCGCCCTATGTCGCCCACTATCCGATTGACCTCAGCAACCTCGCGCCCCAGGTCGCCAAGCCCTTCTCGCCCGACAATGTCGTCGGCGTTGACACACTGACCGGCCAGCGGCTCGACGGCATCTTCATCGGCGCCTGCACCACCACCGAAGAAGAACTGGCGCTGGCCGCGCTGGTGCTGGAAGCCGCGATGGCCGATGGAGCCACACCGCAACCAGTGGAAGGTAATCGCCGCATCGTCGCGCCGGGGGATCTATTGATCGAGGCTAATCTGCGCAAGGCGGGCCTGTGGGACATCTACCAGCGCGCAGGCTTCGTGGTGGACCCGCCCGGCTGCTCACTCTGCCTGGGCATCGCCAGTCGCAAGGCGGGTGAGGGTGAAAACTGGCTCAGTTCGCAGAACCGCAACTTCGAGAACCGCATGGGCGAGGGATCGCGGGCCTGGCTCGCCAGCGCCGCCACCGTCGCCGCAAGCAGCCTCGGCATGACAGTCACCGACCCGCGCGCGTTGCTGGCCAAAGTGGATCGCGACAGGCTCAACGCGATCCTCAAACGCAGGCCACTGGGCAGCGCGCCGGAGATCACCACCGCCGAGCCGACGCTCCGTATCGAGCAGGGCGCCAGCCAGCAACAGGGCGCCACTGGTGAGTCGGGCGCTGTGGTGAGCGGGCGTGTGCAACTCTTCGGCGACTCGGTGGATACCGATGCGATCATCCCCGGCCAGTTCTGCCACCTCACCTCCACCGAGGAGCTTGGCGAAAAGTGCTTCTACTTCGTGCGGCCAGACTTCGTGAAGAAGGCGCATGCGGGCGCCACCATCGTCGTCGCGGGTGAGGGATGGGGCAGCGGCAGTTCGCGCGAGATGGCGGTCTGGGCATTGCAGGGAGCTGGCATTCAGGCGATCATTGCCAAAAGCTACGCCTTCATTCACAAGCGCAACCTCGTCAATGAGGCGCTGCCCTTCCTCGTCGTGCGTGACGACGCCTTCTATGAACTGGCCAACGAGAACGCTGAACTGGAGGTTGACCTGACCCAGGGAACCGTGCGTCACGTCGCATCAGGCAAAGTGTTTGCGGCGCAGCGACCGACGGCGATGGTGCGCTCTTTGCAAGCTGAGGGTGGTCTCATACCAGCGGTGCAGCATCACGGCCAGCGGGTCTTCGCCACACTCACCGCCTGATCGCCAATTCTCTTCTGCACTCCCCTCTCCCGCGAGGAGAGGGACCACGGGTGAGGTGATATGCCGATGTCTATGCCTGGAAAGGAACCGTCGCCCGCGCAATCACCACGATCACAAGGGCAGTCTGCCTCACAACGTATCACTGGTGGCCAGCAAAGCGCACCCAACAGTCGCAGCCACAGTGGCAGACGCAATGGCAGACGCAATGGCAGACGCAATGGGGAGGACTTGGCCAACGCCCCCCGTCACGCGGTCAAGTTTACCGATGTCTCGACGCTAGCCATCACGCGACGGCTGCTGGCGGAGGGCGTTGGTACATTCGCGCTGACCTTTGTGGCGGCGGGAGCCAATGTGGTCGCGGCGCTCTACCCGGATAAGGTGAGCTTTGCAGCGCAGGTGGTGGCGCCTGGCCTGCTGGTGATGGTGGTCATCTACTCGCTCGGCACAATCTCAGGCGCGCATATCAATCCGTTCGTCACACTGGCCTTTGCGCTGCGGGCCGATTTCCCCTGGCGGCGCGTCTGGGGCTACTGGCTCGTCCAGTTTGCAGGGGCTATTCTGGCTGCGCTGCTCCTGAGGCTGCTCTTTGGCGATGTCGGCCATCTAGGAGCAACATTGCCACACGGCGGCATCTGGCAATCGCTGGTGATGGAGGTGATCCTCACCTTCTTCCTTGTCACCGTGATTCTGGCGACCGCGACCAACACCCAGATCGTCGGCCACAACGCGGCGATTGCCGTTGGCGCCACCATCGCACTCGATGGTCTCTTTGCTGGACCAGTCAGCGGCGCCTCGATGAATCCGGCGCGCTCGCTGGGGCCAATGCTGGTGGCCGGTCAGTTCGCCCCGATGTGGATATACGTCGCCGGACCGCTGATCGGCGCGTTGCTGGCGGTCGGCTTCGCCTATATCCTGCGCGGCCCCACCACTCCACAGGCACGCAAAGCGGCGAGCGGCGACGGCGGATAGTCCAGCCTGTTGTGTTCGCTGTCGTGTATGCTGGTTACATCGAGCCACTCACACCACAGAACTT
>JBDTAI010000036.1:0-4281 GCA_039924685.1 Ktedonobacterales bacterium | reverse complement strand
TGCATGCCGAGCAGATCGCCAGCGCCACGCCGCGTCTCGCCAGCCTGATCTTCGGCCTGGTAGACTTCGCCGGCGACATCGGCGCTCAGGAGACGGGCGCCGAGCAGTTCTTCTACTACCACTATGCCAAAGCGAAGGTGATCACCGCTGCCCGCGCCGCTGGAATTGCATGCCTCGACGGCGTGACGCTCGCCATCCGCGATCTCGACGCCTGCCAGCGCGACGCGACGATGGCTGCGCGCATGGGCTTCGATGGCAAGTGGGCCATCCATCCGTCGCAGGTTGGCGTGATCAACGCTGCCTTCACCCCGACCAGAGAGGAGATCGCGCGGGCGCAACGCATTCTCAGCGCCTATGCGCAGGCGGATACAGGAAAGGGCGTCGGCGCGCTGGTGATTGACGATGAGATGGTTGACGCCGCCTCGCTGCGGGTGGAGCAACAGAAGCTGACCATCGCCCGCCGTGCTGGACTGCTGTGAGGGATCGTGGACTTGTGAGCCAGTCGCACCCGACGAGGAGGGCGGCCACGTTCTACACATTCCGCCAGAACTCCGACGCCAAACACAGAAGCGGGCGTACCGCGTTGTATGACGGGATACGCCCACAAATTGACGGTTCCTACGCCGTCACGCCATTGTGACGTCGGGGAACCTGCCCAGATTGCACTGCCTCTGAGCCGCACTACGAAGATGCGCTACGAAGATGCGCTACGAAGATGCGCTACGTGAACGCACTACAGGGACAGGCGTAAGCAGGTCTGCACATGCGCCCATACTCTTGCGCCCATACTATCTCGTTCTGCCGTTCTGCTCGACCCGACACGCTCTGCCTCGTCACCAGACGCAGTAGCCATCCCGTAGCCCCCGCCGGAGATGACCACGGCGCCTCATAGCGAAACCGCATCTACCAGTCGCGCAACGGACCTCACCCCAGCCCCACTTTTGTCAGGAGCGGGGTGAATGGAATCAGTCCTCAACGTGAGTCGTCACGTCGGCGGTTGCGGCCTCCATCATCGCCGCTTCGGGCGACGCCGTCATATCGTCCGCTTGGGTGTCGCTGGCAGCCGCATCGGCGCCGGTCGCGTCGCTTGCCTCATCGCTTGCCTCATCGCTGAAGGTTGCTTCGCCATCAGCAGTATCGGTGGGCGTAGTGGCAGTTTCGAGCACCGTATCACTGGCGCTATCAGTTGCAGCGGTGACAGCCTCATCGGACGGTTCGGCTGGCGCGGCCAGCGCGGCGCCCGTCGCCGTGTCAGTGAGAGGCGCGGTCCGCAGTTCCTCCAGCGATTCACTCGTTGCGGCCTCGGCTGGCGCGTCGGTCGCCTCAGCGGTCGCATCGGCGCTCATCTCAACGGCAGGCGCGGTATCGCTGGCGGCCTCCGCTACTGGCCTGTCACTGGCAGCGGATTCATCGGCGCCGTCGGTCGCTGCCGCGCTCTCGCTGGCTGTCGCCGCTTCAGCAGATGTGTCAGCAGACGTTTCGCCGCTGTCCGTTGCTGTCGTCTCCATCGCTGCAACTGGCGCATCGCTGGCCTCAGTCGCCTCAACGCCGACGGCCTCACTTCCCTCGGCAGTGTCAGTCGCCGCTGGGAATGCGTCTGCCATCGTCGCATCTGATGCAAGTTCGTCGCTTGCCGCGGCTGGCGCTTCTGTCGTCTCCATCGCCTCCATTGCTGCGGGTTGCGCTTCGTCGCTGGCGTGGGCTGGCGGAGCATCGGCTGAAGCATCCATCGCGGGCGCACTCTCGGCAGCCTCAACTGGCGCAGCCTCAGCCGTCACATCGGTCCCACTGGCCTCAGTCGCCTCTGCGGTGGAGGAGGATGCTTCCGCCTGATCCGTTGGGGCGTGTTGCCCCGGCAGGAAGCGCGTGAGATGTTCCAGCGCGGCAGTCGCCGAATGGATGGCATCCTGCAAGGCGGCCACCGCTGTGTGCAACAGGTCATCCGCGCCATGCGCCGGAGTCGTCGCTGCCTCGTCGGCTGGGTTGGAAGCGTCGCTGGCAGTGTCGTCGGCAGTATCGCCCGCAGACGCCTGAGCGGTGTCAGGGGTGGTATCAGCAATATCGGTGGCTTCAGTAGCTTCGGTGGTGGTGAGGGTATCGGTCGCCGTAGCGGCGGTCATCTCGTCGGATTCCATGAGAAAGCCCCTTCTGTGGTGTGGATGTGTGGACGTGTGGGTATATGGGTCTTGCTCTGTGTTGCGCTGGTCTTGTTTGCCTGCGATAGCCGTTACAATGGGGCGGTGAACTGGGTTGCTGAAGGTTTCGCTGAAGGTAGCCAGGTATACTGCGCGAGTCTTGTTTGTTCGTCTGTGCGTGAACCGATGGGCGAAACTGGTGGATGAACTGTCGTCGAACCGGAGTTAGCGATGGGTTAGCGATGCACGCTTGCAGTGATCCGGGTAGGTCGTGTTTGCGCTTTGCCCTCTAAGGCTGGCGAGTTTGTGCAGCACTGGCGCCGCGTCGGCGTCCGACGGTCAGGGGCTTCCGCCACTGAACAACACAGTTGAACAACACACCTGTAGGTGTTCAGGGTATGGATGGCCGGGACTTCGCAGCTATGCGCGCCAATGAATCCGCTCATCGTAGCACAATTGTACGCTTCATCGAGCAGGTGTATCCCTACAGCGGCATCCAGTTTCACAGCAAGCGCACGGTCAAGCGGTTGTGATGTCTCGCTGCTGCGACGCGATCAGGTGTGTTACAGAGCGACGACACCAAGAATGTACGGCTGACCGCTACGCTTCTGTGCGTACGCCGTTCGCCATCACCCAGACGAATCGCCCTGAGACTCCTTGTATACACGGATAGCGCCATTCCCCACCGTTAGCTGTTCGGCTGGCGGCATGGAATGCACAGAATGCTGCGAGACGACATGGGAATGCCTGGAAATGCGCGGACGCCGGGAGGTGGAGGAATGTCGCAGGTGGATATGACAGATGGGACGCGCAACGGCACGGGAAAGCGAACAAAGCAACCATATGAGAGAGGCAACCATCGCGTGAGGATGGCGCGCTGATCTCATACACACAGTATACTGATGACTTAGGTAACAGTCAAGGTGCGCACAGGGCAATTTCGCCTTCTAGCAGATAATACGTCCTGCGCGTTTGCGCACATCCACAACAGGCGAGCGAGCTACGCTTCGACGCGCTATCTTATCGCGCACCTCGCTTACTTGCGTTGCTGGCCACAATCGCGTAGTATTGAGAGCGTTCTCATTGCGAATATTCTCAATACGAAGGGGTGGCGGATGGATGAGCGATTGAGCGAGGCAGGCTACAAGGTGACGGGGCCGCGCCGCAAGATTATCGCCGCATTGCAGGCGGCTGTGCGCCCGCTGACTGCGCAGGAGGTGGCCGCGCTGGCAGGTACCAGTGTCGCCTCCACCTATCGCGCGCTGGCGCTGCTGGCGGAGCTAGGGGTGATCGGTGAGACGCCCGACCACTGCGACACAGGTGACGCTGACGCTGCGGATACGGCGGGATCAGCCGACATGGGCCAGGTCATCCATAGTCATGCCCATCATGACAACTATGCCAGCCACCCTGTCGAAAGCAACACTATGGGCAACACTGTGGGCAGCGATGTGCGCGGACGGCGCTACATCCTCTGCTCCACCAGCGGGCATCATCACCACTTCTCCTGCCGCTCGTGCCATGCGTTGATCGAGGTAACGTGCGATGCGCTGGAGCGCGCGCTGGCCGAGCTTGAACGCGAAAGCGGGCTTGCCGTCGAACATCATGAGGTGACGTTGAGCGGCCTCTGCGCCGCCTGCCGCGTTGCTGGCGCCGTGCGTCACGCGCCTGAAGCATCCACACTGCCTGGAGCGCAGCAACGACCACTGGAACCGATGACACAGGTCGCCGTCAAGAGGCAGGAGGTGACGGCGTGATCGCACCGCTCCTGAACAACGCGCTGCTCTATGCGGTCGTGTCTTTCTTCTCCACTGGCGTCGGTGGGCTTTTTGCGCTGCGCAATCGCGGCCGCCTGCGCCTGATTATGGCGTTCACAGCAGGCGTGCTGGTTGGGCTTGTCGTGTTTGATCTGCTGCCTGAAATCTTTCGCCTGATTCGCGAGCAGAACATTACACCAACCTGGCCAATGGTGGCGCTGATGCTGGGCTTTCTGGCGTTCTACACCGTCGAAAAGCTCACGCTGATTCACCAAAGCGGCGGTGATGGCAAGACGACGACATCGAGCACCCATCCACAGGTGGGCATACTCTCGGCGCTGGCGCTCTCTGGCCACAGCTTCCTCGATGGTGTGGGTATCGGGCTGGCC
>JBDTAI010000035.1:0-5999 GCA_039924685.1 Ktedonobacterales bacterium | reverse complement strand
GCAACACGGCGCAAACGGCGCTGGCGGCGTACAGAGCGCCAGCGGGATGGCGACGGGACCGGGCGCAGAGGCACGCGCCGCCGCCAAAGCATATCTTCAGCGGGGCAACGACGCGGCGGCGAAGAATGACTTCGAGGCGGCGGAAGAAGCCTTTGAGCAGGCGACCCATGAAGACCCGACTGATGCGCGCGCGCGCTATGATCTGGCGCTGGCCCGGCAGCATCTCGACGACCATGAAGGCGCCATCGCTTCATACCGGCGGGCGATCAGGCTTGATCCGACACTGATCGAGGCCTATGTCAACCTGGGCAACCTGTATAGCGAACTGGGCCAGGATGAACTAGCGCTTGAGGTCTATCAGGCGGCGCTCGAACTCGATACCGGCAATGACGATCTCTTCATCAACCTGGGCGACTCGTATCGCAGCCTGGGCTTCTTCGAGGATGCGATCCTCGCCTACCGCCAGGCGCAGATTCTCAACCCTGACAACGAGCGCGCCGTCAACGATCTGCGTGAGGTGCGCGAACACCTCAACGACCAGAACGAGAATATCGCCGACCTCGAGGCCCGTGTTGACGAGGACCCACGCGATCTCGTCCGTTACACCGACCTCTGCGACGTCTATCTCGAAGCGCACCGCGAGCAGGATGCGCTCAACATGGTCAACCAGATGATCGCACTGGAGCCGGAGAACCCTGCGGCGTATGAGACGCTGGCGATTGTCAGCGAGACGATGGGCCGCGAGGACGAGACCGCCGAGGCGTGGCAGCGTGTGACACAGCTTGCGCCCAGCAACGCTGAAGCCTGGGAGCATCTAGGCATCTGGCGTGAGGAGCAGGGTCGCATTGACGACGCCGTCGCCGCTTATGAGCAGGCGATCAAGCTCAATCCTGAGACGCCCAGCGCGCGCTTCAGTCTGGCGGAGATGCTGCGTGACGACGAACGCTATGATGAGGCGGTGACGCAGTATCGCCAGTTGGTGAACGACTATCACGACGCAGGCGACGAACAGGACGAGGAGACGCTGGCCGACGCCTACGCCGGATTAGCGGCCGCGCTCAACCTTGCCGGGCGCTATGATGAGGCGCTGGCCGCCGCCGACGAGTATCTGCAACGCTTCCCCGATCAGCCCGAAGCCCTCTATGAGCAGGCATCAGCCTATGATGCGCTGGGGCGGCGCGATGAGGCGATTGTCGCCTACGAGCGCGCGCTGGAAGGCGATCCGCTCAACCCAGGCATCTGCAACGACCTCGCCGACACCTATCTGGCGATGGGACGTGTGAGCGATGCGATTGAGATGGCTGAGACGGCGGTGGCGCTCGATCCAGAGTTCGCCATCGGCTATGAGACGCTAGCGCAGGCGCTGCACGAGGCCGGACGCGACGCCGAGGCCGAAGATGCGATCCAGCACGCCACTGAGATACACGCCGCCCTGGGCGATGACTCCGACGAGGATGAGGAGGACGAGTAACACTTCATCATGCGGCTGGCGGACGGATATAGGGTGAAGCGATAGGTAAGGGGAAGGGTCGCAGCGAATGTTTTGTCCGACGTGTGGCGCGGAAGCAGCGGAGGAGACGGTGGTCTGCGCCACCTGCGGAGACTACCTGCCGCTGTATAGCCGACCTGTGGCGACGCTGACCGCGCCACTTCTCACCTCGCAAGCCACCGATCTGCCGCCACCACCTGCCGCCCCACTCGTCGTCATGCGTGGTGCGGATGGCAGCGATGCACACGCGCACCACGCATTTGCATCCGCTGCATTCTCTGAGCTATCCGTCTCACCAGGGGGTGTCGGCTGGTTGGCCAATGCGCCCAGCCTGCCACGTGACGCCGCTGGACGCATCGCGCTGCTGGCGGCGGTTGCGCTCACCGCTAATGCGTTCTTCACGCCCTGGGTGATCGCCAACGGACATCACATCACCCCGGCGCATATCAGGGCGTTCTCGCTCGGCATGGGCGCATTGATGGCGCTAGTTGCCGTGCCGATCTGCTGGCCGCGTCTGCGTTCCAGGCCCGCATGGGCGGTTGCGCCGCTGGTGATTGGCGCCTGCTGCTTCGGAGCCGCCGCGCTCGCCTGGCTGGCGGTTGGGCCGCTCGGTTCACGTTTGGTGGCCGATGCGCTGGGCGAGATCGCCGCCAGCGGTATCTCGTTCGCCAGCAACAGCGACGGCACACTGGCGCGGGGTCCGCTGCTGACGATTGCGCCCGACATCGGCCTTACGATCTTCCTGGTGAGCAGCGCCGTGCTGCTGGCCGCGGGGTATCGCCTCTTCGTCGAAGCGTTGCGCCATACTCGCTAATGCACAGTGGCGAACGGCGCTGTTGCTGGTGAGGCGCCAGCCGTCAGTGTTCCCGCCGCGACCTGCCCGACCAGATCGAGTGCGCGGGTGAGATCGAAGGGCTTACAGAGCAGTGTAGAGGCCCGCTCTGGATACTCGTCGCCGGGTAGCGTGGCAGCAGACATGACGATCACCGTATGTCGCGCCAGGTCGTCGCGCGCCGCCAGCCGTCGGCATGCCTCCCAGCCATCCACCAGAGGCATCATCAGGTCCATCAGCGCTATGCTCGGCTCATCCCACTGCGCCAGCGTCTCCACTACCTGTCGCCCGTCACAGAGCGTCACGACCTCATAGCCCTCCAGTTCGAGGGCAAACTGCAACAGATCGCGGATCGCGCGATCATCATCTACCACCAGCACATGCGTTTTGTGTGTTCCTGGTGTTCCAGACGGTTCCACGGATGGCTCGACCGTCTGCGCCAGAGAGAGCGTCATGGATTGCATGGATAGCATCCCCTTTCCCGAAGTGTTCGCCGGAATTGCCAGACTTGCCTGTTCGTCGCCAACAGCCGCCGTTCTTGATTGAACGCGCTCGCATGATAGAACTAATGTTCTAATTATAGAACGAACAAGAAGGCTTTGCAAGTATCACTTTTGGGGGATGTGTGTGGGAAATTTGGGTGGAGGATGGTTGTCAGCGCGGGGAACGGGGCAGCGTGGGCAGGTCGAGCAGCAGCACCTCCAGCGTGAGGCGCGGGTTGGCGTTCTGGTCGAGCGCCGTCTGCGCCGCCAGCAGCGCCCGCAGGAACGCCTCCGCCCGCTCGGCGCCCAATGCCCGCCCCTGCCGTTCGGCCTGCGCGCGCGACGCGCCTGTGGTGACCAGCCGCTGTGAGCCACAGGCTGCCAGTGTCACATCGCGCCACCAGAACATCCACAGATCAAGTGCCTGGCGCGCAGCTTCGGTATCGCTGGCCAGCGTCGCCGCCCGGCGGAGGCGTTCGTCGCGGCGGGCGTAGGTGAGGGCCATCAGTTGTTGCAGCAGGTCGTCGCGCTGCTCACGCAGTTCCGGCTGTTCGTGCGCCTCCACCGCCCAGCCGAGGCGACCGTTGGCGAGCGCCGCCAGCCGCTGCGCCTCCTCCGGCGCCACGCCCCAGCGATCTGTCAGCACGGTGATAATCTCGTCAGGAGCAAGCGGCTGCATCGGGATCATCTGGCAGCGCGAAAGGATCGTCGGTAGCAGGTTCTCCGGCTCATTGGTCGTCAACAGCAGCACGATGCCTTCCGGTGGCTCTTCCAGCGTTTTGAGCAGCGCGTTGGCGGCAGGATCCTCCATGCGTTCGATCTCCGGCAGAATGAAGACGCGCCATGCCCCCTCGGATGGCGAGAGGTTGGCCAGGTGGATGATCTCGCGTATCTGGTCAATGCCAAAGAGGCGTTTGCCGACGGCAGGTGTGATCAGCGCCACGTCGGGGTGGTTGCCATGCGCGATCTTGCGGCAGGCGGCGCAGACGCCGCACGCCTCGACACTGTCGGGCGCCCGCTGCTGGCACTCCAACGCGGCGGCGAAGGCCAACGCCAGCGTCGTCTTGCCGATGGCGCGCGGCCCGGTGAGCAGATAGGCATGACCCACCTGCCCGCTACGCAGCGCGCGTTCGAGTTGCGTCTGCGCATGGCGGTTGCCGACGACGCCTTGCATACAACCATCTCCCTATACCAATCCTATACCCACCACTATTGATCTGCGGCGAACATCTGGGCAGGCTTCAGTCCGCCGCCCCGTCGGCGCTCCAGCCTTTCAGGGCGAACGCCACATGTCGCAAAACTAAGCGGGCAGTGGCGCGCATTCACCCTGCCATGATACAGTACCATATTAAGTACCATGCGATGCTTCAGCGTATGGAACCTGCATGAATCCAGCGTCAACCTGAATGAACCCATCTACAATTCGCAATCTTGCACTGACACCGCTGACACCGCTGACACCCTGTGACGCCACATGATGTGCGGCGTCTGGTAGCCGCGCGCCGGGAAACCAGATGAAAGGAGGGAGCCGTGGCTGACGAGCACAACGATCAGGAGACGCATAACGATCAGGAGACGCATGATGTATGCGACGAGAATACCAGTGACCTGCGCGTTATTCCGCTCTTTGCGCTGGGCATGACACTGTTCCCTGGCATGGTGCAGCCGCTGCATATCTTCGAGCCGCGCTATCGCCAGATGACCGCCTATTGCCTGGATTCCAACGTGTCGTTCGGCATTGTGCTGGCGCTGCCTGGTGATCAGCATGTTCAGGATGATCAGCGCGAGAGCAGTGATGAGCGCCAGCCAGAGCAGGAGACTCCGGCGCATGTCGGCGCGCTGGCGCGCATTGTGGACTATCATCGCCTGCCCGACGGGCGCTACAATCTGCTGACCATCGGCGCGCAACGCTTCGAGATCGTGGAGACGCACCATGACAAGCCATATCTCACTGCGCAGGTGCGGCTGCTGCGCGATGAGGATGAGGGTGTTGCTGCTGATGATTTGGGCGATGTGGTTGCCAACGCGCGCGACGCCCTCGCCGAGTATCTGCGCCTGATGCTGACTCTGATCGGAGGTGAGGAGCGCGAAATCAGCATTCCCAGAGACCCCACCGAGCTATCTTTCCTGATCGCCGTCGTGCTCACCGTTGACAACAGCGAGAAGCAGCATCTGCTGGAACTCACCTCCACCAGTGAGCGCCTGCGCATGGAGGTGGCGCTGCTGGCCGATGAGATACGCGACCTCAAGCGGCAGGTGCGCAATAGCGGCTCCAGTCCCGATCTGCTCGATAGCGGCAGAAGCGACCGCTCCGCGCTCAATTGAGGGCATCACATCTCTGAACGAGCGGCCAGCGGCTGAAGCCGCGCCGAGGTCGTTGGCCACAAGAGCCGCGCCTGCGCGGGCTGGAAAACAAAGGCAAGTTCGATTCGTTGTAGGGACGTCTGCTGGGCGCCCGCTTGCGCTGCCTTCCTCAAATGACTGAGGTGTCGTAGCGATCTACCCGCCAGGATGATCCCTGCAAGACGAGGGTGAGCGCGCCACTGGTTGTCTTGGCCCCACGGGTGATGCGCAGCGTGACGGTGGCCTGGGTCGCGCTTGCGCTGCTCGCCGTTGCGGCGCAGTGTGAGACCGGCCCTTGCAGTGTATCGAGTTCGCGCTGACTGGCGGTGAACTGCGACTCAGTCCCCTGCGCCTGTTGCGCCGATGAAAGCAGCATGTAGGCGGCGTCGTAGTGTTGTGTGACGAGGTCGGCGCAGAAAGCTGCTGCGGTCGGCTCCGGCGAGGGTGGCGCGGCGGCTGGTGTATACAGCGTCACCAGTGTGATGAAAATGATCGTGCTGAGTGAGACGCCCGCCAGTATGCCCAGCAGCCAGGGTGAGCGCGTGAGCAGGGATCGGTGTGGCGCAGGCGGCGTCGCTCGATCACGGTGTACATCCCCTCGTGTATTCATCCGCGCCATCCTTGCCCATCCTTTACGATGCTAACTTATCAGTCGTACCCTGTGCCAGTATAAGCCGACCCAGCGCAGGAGGGCAACACGGCGGACCGGAATGGACGGCCCAATAAGGTGACTGTTCAAGGGGTGGTAGAAACGAGGGGGCATTGTGCGGCGGCGGGACCAGGGCAAGGTAAGGGTGCGGTGCGTCAGCGGGTTAGGCCAACACCTCCGCGAGGGCGGCGCCGGTGGCCAACT
>JBDTAI010000034.1:0-11300 GCA_039924685.1 Ktedonobacterales bacterium | reverse complement strand
CAGTTGGCCACCGGCGCCGCCCTCGCGGAGGTGTTGGCCTAACCCGCTGACGCACCGCACCCTTACCTTGCCCTGGTCCCGCCGCCGCACAATGCCCCCTCGTTTCTACCACCCCTTGAACAGTCACGCGCCTGGCCATTCAGTCAGGGGAGATGAGCATACCCTGGTTTGTCAGTGCTGAAGGAGGGTCGAGAAATAGCTCGTGATGACGCCGCCGAAGGACAACGTGACCGGGATCAGGATGCCACTCAGGATGCCGAACGAGGTGGCCAGATCGATTGGCCATTCCTGAAGTTCACGAATCTCTTTGAAGAATTCTTCTTCCTGATCAGTATTGAGCCGACTGTCCGTGTCGCGGTGCTGGTGCAGCCAGTCCGCAAGTTCATCTAGCCGCGCCCGCTTGGCGTCGCGCATTGCGGTATGGATCGTGTAGAACCCGCCGAAACTGACGACGATGACGAAGAGCGTCGCGGTCGTGGTCGCCAGCGCAAGCAACGGTGCGTTGACGTTGTGGACAAAGAGGAACTGGCTCATGGCGAATGTGGTGCCGATCAGCAAGGAACCAAAGGTAAGTAATCCCAGCAGATTCATCAACTGAACCCAAATGCGATTGCCAAACTTGGTCTCGCGCAATGGATAGGATGAGAGCAGCATCCTGGATTCATTGAGGGCGCCCGCGAAGACGAAAACGATAGCTCCACCTAGCATTCCCAGCAGTACGGCCTCGCCGAAGAGGAGCGCCTGTACAAGCAGGTCAACGTTCATTGGGGGCTGGAACAGCAGCGACGCAACAAAGAACAGTGGTGCGCTGATCACGAAAACGATCAGATAGGTCAGGTTCGAGAGCCAGACAGGAAACAGGCGTTTCATGAGGTCAACGTTGCGCGCCATCCAGAGGTACTGCAAGCGATTCATGAAGGTGACGGGAGTTGGCTTGCGGTGCAGGCCGAGGCCACCACAGTCCTTGCACGTCTGCTTGTCCTCGTTCATTCCCGATCCATGACAATACTCGCAGTGAACCATCCGCGCTCCTGAGCCGTTACATTCTTTGCACTCAGTAACCCGCTGGGGATGCGCCTGACACATCTCGCAGAGAATCAACCCGTGCATTTCGGTGTAGAGCATCTCGGCCATCGCATCGGGCGAGTCAATGATCGCGTCATTGGCATAGGGATTGGGCTGATTTTGCCAGATTGCCCACAATGTCGGGGCGCGATACAGGCCATGCAGCACATCCCGACGCATCAGCTTCGCCGTGTCGCCGATGATCCAGCCGTAAGGGCTGTACTCCAGGAAACTCTTGAAGCTTGGTGGATAGTCGTCCTTCAGAATGCGCTGCTCCTTCCGACTGAAGAAGAATTGCTGTTCTTCGTGGTAGGCGCACATCAGGGAAGTTCTGCTTCTCAAGATGTTCTCTCACGCATCATTCCCGGCATTCAGCGCATCGTGATCCAGACGCCCGCTCGATGAGCGACCTGGCTCCGTTCCATACGCCTACGCAGCATGGTTCGGTAGCCTCCCGGAGGTAGATACCATGCCGAGCACCCTGACACACTGGCGCATTGTCACTGAGGCATTGCGAAGCCTGCCCGCTGCGGAGCAACACGTCGCATCTTCCACCGGCTTGAAGCTGGCCGCCTGCAAGCCCAACGAGCCAGGATACGGCGTTCCTGTGCTGGCATTTCTTGGCGCCATCGGGCCAGATTTGCCCTACAACGCAGGTATTACGACGCGCTCGTTATTGTTCCCCACCAAACGTGAGCGCGAGACTCGCGGAAAGAGCCGATGGGCTGACCTCCTGCACTACAACAACTCAGGTGAGTTTTTAGTCGAGTTGCTGCGTCGGGGCAGCCAGGTGAGTTCTCCCGCACTCCGGCAAAAGACGTTCTTTTATGCGCTGGGTCATGCCACCCACATTGCGGGCGATACCATCATGCACCCGTTCACCAATATGTTCGCAGGCGCGTATCACCATCAATCCAACACCACTGCAGCCAACAATCTTGGCATTCACTTCTATGTCGAATTCTGCCAGGATTTGGCGACGGACATTGAGTATTTTTCCGCTAACCCTCATGCGCTTGCGCGCCGACCCTGGCTGCATTATCTGGTGGGCGCGCATGCTGAACTGACGCAACGCCATGATGGAGTGAGTTTGCTCGACCTTCTCAAGCAAACGGCTCGCTCTGTCTATCATCAGGATGCCGCGATGGCGGAGGAGTTTGGTCAGCAGTTGCTTTCGGGCCTTTCCGGCGCACGGACACTTTCAGGCTTGCTCAGTTGGTATCCGTTGACCAATCCATTCCTGCGCTTCTCTCCTCGTATCTCGACCTATTTCAGACAACAAGCGATTCACGGCGCCCAGGGGCAAACTCCCCAGGCGCTTACATTTGATCAGACGCTCGCATTTGCCACTGCCGTTGGCGGGCGCCTCTGCTCACTCATCGCCCAGTATTATGCCGACATCACCACTGGATCGCCTGTTGATGGCGCATCCTATGGGCAGCTACGCCACGATCTGCGTGACTGGAATCTCGACACTGGCTATGCGCTGGACCAGCAATGGAGTGATGGGGGCGCCGGGCAGAGTGTGCCTGCCGTTACCCTGCGCCATAGCTGGTATCATTTCTTGTCTTTGCGCAGCGGATTGTCTGCCGATGAACCCGTCGCTGCCGACCGGCTCGGCGCGCAGAGCAGGTGACGCTACGCAGGCGCCAGTAGACACACAACAATAGACCATGCACAGGAGCATCTCATGAGCCAGGCGCACGACCCGTCTCTTGCTTCAACGACGGTCAAACCCAAACCACTCACCCGCCGCTATGCGGCCTATATCTTCTGGTTGCTCTGGCTGGCGAACTTCATCAATTACGCCGACCGCTATGCGTTCCTGGCCATTGGCGATCATGTACAGGTCGAGTTCAACCTAACGGACACAGAGTACGGCTTGCTGGCGACTTCGTTTCTGTTCGTGTATACCCTGAGCATTTTACCCATGGGCCTGCTGGCGGACCGCATCAAGCGCAAGACGGTGGTGGCGGGAGGCATCGCCTTTTGGAGTATCGTGACGGCTCTCACGCCCCTCTCGCCCAATTACGGCTCCATCTTTGCGACACGGGCTGCGCTTGGGCTGGGTGAGGGCAGCTATTTCCCCGCCAGCACCTCCATGCTGGCATCGAGCTATCCGGGCAAGGATCGCGCGAAAGTCATGAGCTACTGGAATACCGGATTGCTGGTCGGGCTGGCTGTCGGTTTCGTTGGGGCCGGCATTCTCTACGTCGTGTTCAATGATCAGTGGCGTCCAGTGTTCTATGTCTTTGGCATTCCTGGGCTGCTGCTCGCCTTGTTGATATTCCTGTCGAAAGAGCCACCACGTCAGGGTGATGATGAGGCCAGCGCCGAAACGCTGCTGGCGCGTGGCGGCTTGCCAGGTATCTGGCGCAACATCGTCGAACTGTGGCGGATTCCGACCCTACGCATTGTCATCGCCATGCAGGCGTTGAGCTTCTTCGTGTTTGGCGCCACACTCGTCTTCATCGTGCCGCTGTTTGATCGTGAGTATCCACATCTGGCCGTCTCGGCAACCACACTGGTGGGCATCGCCGCCGTGGTGGGCGGCGTGATCGGTTTGCTCGCTGGCGGGTGGATTGCCGACGCCCTGATTACACGCATCCCCAGTGCGCGTGTGCTGCTGAGCGGCTGGAGCTTCATTCTCGCAGTACCGTTTTTCGCCGCATCAGTGCTCTCCGTCGTGCTCAACCTGGGCCTTTCGCCAAATGTGCAGGTGTTTGGCATCTTCACGCCGCTCTTCATTCTCACCGTCGCGCTCTTGCAAGTTAATGTTGGCCCATTGACCGCCGTAGCGCAGGATGTGGTGACGCCACTCAAGCGGGCTGCCTCAATTGGTCTGACCTTGCTGCTCTCACACTTCCTGGGCGATCTCTTCGCCCCAACGATTGCAGGCGCACTCAGCGATTTCCTCAGTGGTAATGCCTACTTCAATGCGCTGGGCATCACGCATAGCAACTCCCCCGGCTATGCCTTCCTGATCACTGGCGTTCCGGTGTTGCTTGCAGCGGGCATCTTCGGTGTGTGGGGCGCGCGCTTTGTGAAACGCGACGAGGCGGCGGCGCGAGATGAAGCGATGGCAGGCGCAGTGTAGAAATCTCAGTTGAGCGCCCGCCATCCTCTAACACACCTATGGACGTCAACTGATCAGTGATGGCCCGCGTTCGCAATGACGACGAGGATAATCAGTCCGAGAATCGCCAGCGCAATGCCCGACAGAATCAACCCGGTAATCGCCTGTCTCCGATTCGTGGTCGAGCGCAGACCGACGAGACCGGTGATGACGCCAATCGTGGCGAGGATGAAGCTGATCGGGTATGTGCAGAGACCGAGTAAGGGAATCACTGATAGCACCGCCGCAATCAGTCCAATGATGCCCAGCACCATGCTGTTGAGCGCAGCCCCCGCGCCGGGGATGGAGGGGGGCCTGGCAATGGTGAATGGCATAATGACAGGCGCGATCACCATCGGCTGCGCTATCATCGGCTGCTGATATATCGGTTGCTGTGGCGGATAGAGCGGGTGCGATGACGCCGGATAGTGCGGCGGCTGCGGGTAGGGCGCTTGATATGATGGCGGGGCGAGATAGGTTGGCGCATTCAGTTGTGGCCCATATTGCGCATAGGGATCATACGGCGCAGGCGGTGTCTGCTGCACATACGGACCATACGGCGTCAATGGCGCCTGTTCGGTGGTCTGCCCCGGCTGGGTGAGCGATTGAGACGAGACCGGCGACAACCCCAGTGGTTGCGACTGCGCATAGTGCGCCTGTGACCCTGGCGGTGGGTAGAGCGGCTCCTGGTCGTCCGGCTGCGGGGAATACTGTGGCACATATTTGTACGGCGGCTGCTCGCTCATGTGAACGCTCCCTGCTGATTGTTCGCTGGTATCCTCACTGGCATGAGATGGACGCGGCAAGCTCCATTGCCGGCGCCGCAGCCTCGGTTCGTCGCCAGTATACCACAGTACGCCAGACTGGCAAGCGGCGTCATCGCCGGGAGTAGGTCGGCGCCCACCGGGCGCCGCTACAACCAGCGGCCCAGCGCCACAGCCCAGTTAACGAAGCAGGCCACGCGAGCCGATACGCTCGCCACGTGTAATGGTGGCACGCAGCCGTTCACGGTAGACAGCGGGGATCGGCGGATGAGCCCTCTGCGGTTCCTTGAACGTCCGTTTACGGTAGGTAAGCGCACGCGCTGCCAGTCGCTCGAAGTAGAGTGCGTCGCCAGCCAGCCGATAGCCACCGTCGCTGTCGCGCAGGCGGCGCTGCTCCTTGATGTAGGGTTGCAGCGCATCCCAATCCCACACGATGCGGCGCGAATACAGTGGAATGATGTACTCGGCGGGAATCAACTCTGAGTCCACCAGGAAGGCGATCTTTTCATAGACACGCACGGCCCAGGTCGCCAGTTCCAGTTCTTCAGCTGTGTACTCCTCGATGCGTTGCGGCAGACCCAGCACGGCGTCGGCATCGGCATAGGCTTCGCGGCTGCCGAAGTCCTCGAAGATGCGGACCAGCCCTTCAAGGTAGCGCGCCTTCGCCTGCTCGCGCCACTGTGACCAGGCCACAAATCCCGCCACCGCTAACAGTAGCGTCTGGAACAGCGCCACCGCAATGCCGATCAGCGCCACATCAGTTCCCGTGAACGCCACGATGTCGCCTCCTCACTCCACACATCCATTTGCCTATCAGCCCGGCTGCTCTCTGCAGAGAGCAGCGCCGCAAGTGTAGCAGATAGGCGCCGCAGAAGCAATCCCGTGGTTGTTGCTGTGCAGCCGACTGATTTGCCACGTATACCAGATGTCCAACCAGCCGACTCATTCTTCCTGGCCGCTTGACGGGCGTTGAATACAGGGTTTATACTAGAGAGGTAGATCATCTTTTCGGGGTGTAGCGCAGTTGGTTAGCGCGCATGGTTTGGGACCATGAGGTCGCCGGTTCGAATCCGGCCACCCCGACCGTATAGCGCGAACGCAGTGAAACGCCCGCTCGTAGGGAGCGGCGCTGTATTCCGTCGTGTTCTGGCGCTATTGAACCGAGCCGCATATATCCCTGAACATCGCTGGTAGTTTCGCCCACCAGTGCGAGGCGTTCAGGCGACAGGCGGTTCGGTGTGGAGGACAACAAGCTTACATGGACGCTGGCTCAAGTAGTCGTTCCCATCGTCAATCGCAGTCATTCAATCACCACATGCTTGTGGACAACCAGCCTGCGCAACGTGGCTTCCCTCGTCTGATCTAGTTCCCCCGCTGCGGGGCGCTCCCTCGGGCCTCGACGCCACAGTGCGTCGGCGCTTGCATCCAGCAAGGGAGGCCCCATATGGAGCAGCGCATCAACGCTCCCCAGACCCCCGCATTTCCTCACGACGCTCCGCCTGGCGCCGCACAGCCTGTATTGCAGTCTGTGTTGCTCAGCGGCTTTGCCACACCCGTTGCGACAGCTTTCGCTATGGCTTTTGCCCGTCTGCAGCCCCTCGCCCGACCCATCAGTCGTCGCGCCCCCAACTGGAACCAGCGCTTGCGTCAGTTGCGCAAAAATCCACTGCTGCGTCCCTTCTTCGCCCTCAGCTTCCTCGGTCCGGGTTTGATTGCCACCAGCGCAGGTAATGACGCTGGCGGCATCGCCACCTACTCCGCCGTCGGCGCGCAGTATGGCTATGGACTGCTCTGGATGCTGGTATTGATCACTGTCAGCATGGCCGTTGTACAGGAAATGTGTGCGCGCATGGGCGCCGCCACCAACAAGGGACTCTCCGATCTGATCCGTGAGCGCTTCGGCGTGCGCGGAGCCGCTTTCGCCATGTTGACGCTGCTGGTCGCCAATGTGCTGATTACGATCTCTGAATTCGCCGGTATTGCAGCCGCCTCCGAACTCTTTGGTATTCCCAAATACATCACCGTGCCGCTGGCGGCGCTCGGCATCTGGTTTCTGATCACACGCGGCTCATATAACCGCGTCGAAAAGGTCTTTCTAGCGATGACTCTGGCGTTCCTGTCCTATCCCATCGCGGCGATTCTGGCCCGCCCCAACTGGGGGCAGGTGATCGCCCAGACGGCGCTACCCAGCATTCCGCATACACACCTGGGAACGTATCTGCTGCTCTTCGTCGGCACGATTGGCACAACCATTACACCGTATATGCAACTGTATATCCAGTCGAGCGTCGCCGAGAAGCACCTGCCAATGGAGAAGTATCACCTGGAGCGGGCCGACGCCTATGTAGGCGCGATCTTCGGCGACCTGATCTCGGCGCTGATCATCATCGCCACTGGCGCGACCATCTACATGGGGAGCCATGGCCAGGGTGTGGCGCTGACAACGGCGCAACAGGCGGCGCAGGCGCTGATTCCCTTCGCAGGTAAATACGCCGAGATTCTCTTTGCGGTCGGGCTATTGGGCGCATCACTGCTGGCCGCGGCGGTGTTGCCACTCTCCACGGCTTATTCGGTCTGCGAGTCGTTTGGCTTCGAGCGCGGCGTCTCGTTCAGCTTCCGTGAGGCGCCGATCTTCCAGGGACTTTTCACTGGCATGCTGGCGATGGGCGCGCTGGTGGCGCTGGTGATCCCCAACAACCTGCTGATTGCTCTGATCCTTGTCGCGCAGGTGATCAACGGGATGCTGCTGCCGATCCTGCTGGTATTCATTCTGCTGCTGGTCAATGACCACGCCATCATGGGCAAGTATGTCAACGGTCCCATCAACAACGTGATCGCCTGGATCACCACCATCGCCCTGACCATCCTTTCGGCGCTGATGATTCTGACGACCATCCTGCCACTCGTCGGTACGCAACTACCGTTGTTCAGTTGAGTCAAACCAAACTCAAGCAAGCGCACAACCGGCAAGGAGAAAAACAATGCCAACCCTGACTGAACTGCTCGATAAGCCAATCCGCGTACCAACCGGCGAAGCGGTGGCGCTGCTGCAAGATGTAGTCGTGCGTGTTCCGCAACCGGAGCCAGCAACACCCGCAGCCGCCGCCCTCGTTTCATCCGCTGGCACGGCGCTGGCGGTGGCAAGCCCTGCCGAAGTCTACCCGCCGGTGATCGGGCTGGTGGCTCGGCTCAAGACGCTGCGCGGCGCGCGCCAGGTGTTCATCCCCTGGGAAGAAGTCAGCAGTATGGACGTGAACGGCGTGGCGCTCAACTCGCCCGCCATGAACCTGCGCCGCTTCGAGCAGCGCGCGGGCGAACTGGTGCTCAAAAAGGGACTCTTTGACCGGCAGGTGATGGATGTCGAGGGGCGCCGCGTCGTGCGGATCAACGATCTCGACCTCGCCTATGCGGATGGCATCTACCGGTTGGTTGCCGTAGATGTAGGACCGGGGGCGTTGCTGCGGCGGGCGGTAGGACCAAAGCTGGGTGAGCGCGTCGCGTCATTCGTCCGCCGCGAGACAGGCGCCAGGACGCCGCTGATTGATTGGGCACAAGTGGCGCCGGTGCAGGGCGGACCAGAAGACGCCGACACGGATGGCGCGCTGCGGCTGCGAGTGCCACGCGAGCGGCTGGCGCTGATGGAGCCTGCCGATCTGGCGCGGGTGGTGGAGCAACTGACGCCACGAGAGGGCGCCGCGCTACTCGACGAACTCGACGAGGCCACCGCCGCCGATACCCTCGAAGAACTCGAAGACGAGCAGCAGGGGCAACTCTTGCGCGTGATGGATCCTGAACGCGCCGCCGATCTGCTCGAAGAGATGGAGCCAGACGAGGCCACCGACGCGCTGCAAAACGTCTCCGCCGAAGAAGCCGCCGACCTGCTCAAGCGTATGGACCGCGACGACGCCGAGGATGTGCAGGAGTTGCTCGGCTACCCTGAAGATAGCGCAGGCGGCATCATGACCACTGAGTATGTGGCAGTGCCGGAATGGGCGAACGCCACGGAGGTGCGCGCTGCTATGCGCGCCCAGGCGCAACGCGCCGCCAGAGACGCCGACGATCCACTGCCCGATGCGCTGCCCGAAATCTATGTGGTGGTGGAGGATGAGCCGCCCAAACGGGCGCCCGCCGTCAAGCGCAACGGCGCCCGCTCGCGCCCGACATCGGGGCGACCGGCGCCAGACACAACCGAACAGCGCAAGCTCTCGCTCTGGACCGAGGGACGACTGGTGGGCATCGTCTCACTGCGCGATATGTTGCTGGCCGAACCCGAAGCGCCGATCCGCGCGGTGATGCGCCCAGTGGAGTGTATGGCGCATCCGCTGGATAACGAGCGCGACGTGGCGCGACTGATCGCCGACGAAGACCTGGTAGCGCTACCCATCGTGGATGACGCGGGAAGGATGCTGGGCATCGTCACCGTGGACGACGCGATAGACGTGATCCTGCCCACCGCCTGGAAGAAGCGTATCCCCCGCCGCTTCCACTAACGCGCCAGCAAGGGCAGCAAGGCCACCAGCGTTCGTGTGGGCGCCAGCGCAAGGGCTGTCGGCAGTATGACGCAGTATGACATAGTATGTGCGTGAATGTGTGCAGTGCTGATTACCAACAGGTTGCCACTACGCTTATGGCGGGCCAATGGTGATCGTTCCTGGCGGATCCCCACTGTGCTCTTGTCAACATGGGAAAATGACAATGTGCTATTTTTAGGGTGACGTTTCCGATGCTCGGAGGGATATAAAGGAGCAGTCTCCAGTGAGTGACACAGTTGATGCCCACAATCTACAGGGCGTTAGCCCTGATGAGAGCGAGAACGAGCATCTGTTGCGAGATGACGAAGGGGCCGCGCCTTTACTGAGTTTCTCGCTGACAGGTGTGCCAAACCTCGATACCATTCTCGGTGGCGGCATTCCGAAGGGCGCGCTGACACTCATGATGGGAGCGCCAGGCAGTGGCAAGACCTCGCTAGCCAGCCAGATAGCGTTCGGCGCTGCCCACAACGGGCAGCGCATCCTGGTACTCACAGCACTCTCTGAATCAACCAACAAACTGATTGAGCATTTGCGCAACTTTGCCTTCTTTGATTCAGAGGTCATCGGGCGTGAGATGCAGTTCTTCAGTCTGCAATCGGTTTTGTCACAGGGACTGGTGCAGACGCGCGGCGAAATTCTGCGCATGGTCCGGCAAACGAGAGCAAACATGCTGATGATGGATGGCTTTCGGGGCATTCGTGAGATTGAGGGTGATGCTTCAGCCGCACGGCAGTTCCTCTATGAGATCGGCACCGGGCTGGGGGCGTTGCGTATCACGACGCTTATTACCAGCGAGACAGACCCGCACGACCCCACATTCTTCCCCGAAACAACGACAGCGGATGTTATTTTAGGACTGCACTATCATCTGCTCGGCGCGCGCCAAACTCGCGCTATCGAGGTGATCAAGGCGCGTGGAGTTGCGCCGCTACCAGGGTTACACGCCCTGACGCTCAACAGTTTCGGTTGCCATGTCTATCCGCAGTTGGAGGAGCGTGTCGCGCTCGAGGCACAAGCGCGTTCCTCATTGTCAGAAAAAGTGGTTGGTGGAGGCATCGCCGCGATATCCACTTCCCCCAGTTCAGCGCCTTCCAACCGTACAGCACAGACCGGAGGCGAGGCTGAACACTCCATTACGTTTGGGTTGCCGCATCTGGATGCTATGATGCGAGGGGGCGTTGGGCCAACGACTTCAACGGTGGTGGCAGGCAGTCTCGGTTCGGGGAAGACGCTGATCGCGCTGCACTTTGCGCTTGCCGGCGCGCGCACAGGCGCCCCGTCTATCTATCTGAGCTTCCGTGAAGATGCGGAGCAATTGCTGCGCGTCGTAAAGCCCTTCGCCATCGGCGCTGAGATACAGGAACGATTGCAACCGGGCGGCGGCATGACCATTCTCTGGGCGCCACCCATCAAACTACAGCCCGACATTATAGCCGAGCAATTGCTCACCCACCTCGATGCGGTTGGGCCATGCCGACTGGTGGTGGATGGCATCGTCGAACTGGAGCGCGCCATCGCGCGCAGCGCTGATCCAGGGCGTCTGGAGGATTACCTGGCTGCGTTGGTACAAGCGTTACGCCATAGGCAGGTCACGCCGCTTTTCGTGGTAGAGACAGGGACATTGGTCACGGCGACGCTGGACTTCTCTGCTGACCCCCTCTCGATCCTGGCCGAAAATATCATGTCACTCCGGCAAGTCATCGCTAACGGGAAGGTGCGCCGTATCCTCACTCTCCTCAAAATGCGATATTCCACCTACGATACATCAGTGCGCGAGTTTGTGATTGCGCCGCCGGATGGCATTCGCGTGCTTGGTTCACTGGA
>JBDTAI010000033.1:0-4323 GCA_039924685.1 Ktedonobacterales bacterium | reverse complement strand
GATAATTGCCTGGCGTTGATCCGTACTTGATGAGTGTTGCCAGTGTGACGCAATTAGAAGTAGCGGACACTATCTGCGCATGCGCCTGATTGTTGCAATTATCCACCCAGAGGCGAATCTGCGCTAGCTTCACTCCTGTGTTAACGTCATTGATAGGGTTGGATGATGCGATGTAGTAGCCGCACATCGGAGACAACGAGTTGCTGGTGGCTGCTGCGGCGTGGACAGGGCCAGCGGCGCCCGAAAACGCGATGGCGGCTGCCAGGGTCATGACGACCGCCAGCGCGGCGAGCAAACGCGAGAACCGTTTCATGATGAACTCCTCGTTTCATGATGGTGAGTACGACCACTTCCCGATTGAAGTTTCCCTCCGCTAACCCCACTGGCTGGCAGCGGCGCCGTCTCTGAAGCCAGTATCCGCTAGTGCCATCCCGCAATACCACGGAAAACTTGTAACACTGCGTACCTTACGGCTTGTAAAATGTGCGCCGATCAGGCATGATAGGCGACAACCACAGGGTATCTTTGGCGACACGTCATATTCCTGGCGTTGTTGCGGGCGTTCCTGGCCGCCAAACCATCGAAACGGAGGGGGTAGCAAGAACTCAGGACCTTCACGAGCGCGCATGATGTCGCGCTCACCTGTTTACATGGTTGTTGATGGATGCAGGAGCAGGAGGATGAACTGATGGAAATTCCAGTGAACAACAGGCGTGTACTCACGTCGCCGCAGTGGAGACATGGGGCGCATGCAGAAGATGCGCATGAGACGCTGGGGCTGCTGCTGCGACGCCTGCGTCTTGCCGCGGGTCTCACTCAGGAGCAACTCGCGGAACGGTCTGGCGTCAGCGTCTACAGCATCAGCAACATCGAGCGCGGTGTGCCGCACAGGCCGCGCCCTGACACACTGCGCATTCTGACGCAGGCGCTCCAGCTTTCGCAGCAGGATGCCGCCAGCCTTATCGCACAGGCGTCGCACATCCGCAGGAATGCCAAAAGGGGCAAAGGCGCCAGCGAGGTAGAGAAACTCCCTGCTGCTCAGACGCCTGATGTAGTATCATCCCTGAGCCACCTGCCGCTCATCGGACGCGAACGCGACATAGAGGCGATAGATGCGCTGCTGGATCAAGCAGATACGCGGCTTATCTCGCTGGTTGGTCCTGCTGGCGTCGGCAAGACGCGCCTGGCAATGGAGGTTGTACGTCGACAGCGGCAGCGCGCAACGTTCAGCGACGGCTGCATCTGCATTGACCTTGTCCCACTCCGCGATACGCGCCACATCATCACCACACTGGCACAGGCTATCGGATTGCCTGAGCGACTGAACATGCCAGCTTTGCAGGCGCTCAAAAACTATTGGCGTGAGAAAACAACACTCGTGCTGCTCGATAACTTCGAGCATATACTACCCGCCGCCACTGTGCTCAGCGAACTGTTGGCATGTTGTCCCGGTCTGCGGCTGCTGATCACCAGCCGTCGCCGCCTCAACATTCGTGGCGAACGAGTGTTTGCCGCTCACCCGCTGGCGCTGCCTGCGCTGGCGCCGATGCCCTCTTTTGCGGTGTTGCAATCAGTCCCCTCCATTGCCCTCTTTGTCAGGCATGCCCAGACGCACAGACGCGACTTCGACCTGACAGACGAGAATGCGTCAGTGGTCGCGCAGATTTGCCACCACCTCGATGGACTGCCACTGGCGCTTGAACTGGCCGCCGCCCGCATGGCGCTGTTTGCACCGCACGAGCTATTGACGCGCCTTGAGTCGCGGGAAGCGCATCTGCACACCCTCGCTGGCGGTCCACAGGATGCGCCAGCACGCCAGCGCACGCTGCGGGCGGCGCTGGCATGGAGCTACGATCTGCTGAGCGCCGAGGAGCAACGCCTCTTTCAGACGTTGGCTGTGTTTCAGAGCTACCCCACCTGCGAAGCGGCGTTGGCAATTTATGCGCTGGCACATGACACGGCGCCTTCAGAAGGAGCCCATGATGCGCTGTTATCGCTCATCGAGTCGAGTCTGGTGAATACGCGGCAGATGACGGGCAGCGCCATGCGTATCGGCCTGTTCGAGATGGTGCGTGAATATGCGCGCGAACGTGCGGCGCAGGATGGCTACCTGCAGCGCGTGCAGGAGGCGCATGCCTGCTACTACATGGAGCAGGCCGAATCGGCGGCGCAGCGGATGCAGACCTTCGAGGAAAGCGTAGCGTTACGCCGTCTTGACCACGATCTTCAGGAGATGCGGACGGCGCTCACCTGGGCATGCAAAGAGGATACGCTGCTTGGCGTTCGGTTGGCTATCGCGCTACGCCCGTTCTGGGTAGTGCGTGGCTATGTCCGCGAGGGGCTTGAATGGTGTACCGCATTGCTCTTGCCAACGGCAGCATCTGTATCCGCATCGCTGGTAGCGACCATCCAGGACGACCCGACCTTGCCCCAGTCGATCAAGGCGCAGGCGCTCGTCGAGATCGGACTGCTGTACTATCGGCAGGGCGCCAATCACGATGCGTCTGCCTTGCTGCACGCTGGCCTGGAACTTCACAATGCCATTGGAGACGACCGGGGCGCCGCGTTGGCCCTGAACGCCATCGGCATCATTGAGTCGCATCAGGGTGATCTGGCAGCGGCGCAAGACACGCTGCAAGCCAGTCTGGTGCGCGCCGGTTCAGCCGAAGATACGCGTGGAAAAGGGCTGGCGCTGCTCAATCTGGCGGCAGTGGCATGGAGTGATCGTCGTTATGATGACGCTTCCAGGCTGTATGAACAGGGATTGGCCTGCCAGCGCGAGGTGGGCGATCTGCGGCAGGTCGTCTATTCTCTGCAAGGGCTTGCGAATATCGCCTATGCGCGCAAAGAAGTCGCTAAGGCCCAGGCGATCTACCTGGAATGCCTGAATATACAGCGTGATCTCGGTGTCGCGCATGGCGTCGCCTATTGCTTGAATGCATTGGGCCAATTGGCGCATTGTCAAGGGGACGACAGGCAGGCGCGCGCATGGTTGAAAGACGCTCACCAGGCATATTATCGCCTGGGCGACACGCACGGGATCGCCAAGACCCTCAGCAATCAGGGTGACGTGCAGCGCGCCGAGGGCCAAGACCGCAAGGCGTTCAGCCTCTATCAAGAGAGCCTGCGTCTGTTTCACCAGATTGATGAGCGCGCAAGTTATCTCGAAGTGCTGCTCGAAATCGCCAGCGTCCATCCTGATGACACGATAGCGGCGCACCTGCTTGGGGCTACAAAGGCGGCTTGCGATGCGATTGGCGCCACCTTCTCAGGAGAGGAAGCGAGTACCTTCCACTTGCGCTCACAGCGCGCGCAAGCAACGCTGGGCGCGGCGGCCTTTGAGCGCCTGTACGAAGTGGGGCAGTTTCTGACACTCGATGACATGGTAGCGTTGGCGCTTCAGCCGGAGCCTGCAAAACAGGTGGTTCACAGCTTGGGCGTGGGCAGCGCATAGGATTCGGCGGGCGCGGTGCGCAGTTGCTCGGCGGCGGCGCGCAATCGCTCGATGGTCTGGGGGGGGACGTAGCGGCCCCCCAGCGGCGTCGGGTGGATGTTGGGGCCATGATAATCCGAGCCGCCAGTGGCAACCAGGCCGAAGCGGTCGGCCAGCGCGACGAGCCGCTTGACGGTTGCCTTGTCATATTGCCCATAGTAGCATTCCAGCCCCAGCAAGCCTGCCGCCACCAGCGACGGCAGCACCGTCTCGGCAAGTTCCGGCGTGTGGCCGGGATGCGCCAGCGTCGGTACGCCACCTGCGGAGCGGATGATATGGATTGCCTGGTCCGGCGCGATCTGGTAGCGCGGCACATAGCCCGGCTTGCCCCAGGAGATGAAGCGGTCGAAGGCATCGGCGACACTCGATGCGTAGCCCTTCTCGATCAGCGCGCGGGCGATGTGGGGGCGCCCGACCGTCCCCTGCGCCAGTTCGCGCACACGCGCCCAGGTGATGTCATAGCCCGCCGCGCGCAGCTTCTCCACCATGCGCTCTCCGCGCCGTTCGCGGGCCTCACGCAGTATCCCCAAGTTGGCGATCAGGCTGGCGTCGTCGGGCGCGACAAAGTAGCCCAGCACATGCGCCTCGCCCAGCCCGTCACGGATTGTGGTGTTGATCTCAACTCCTGGCACGACAGTGACACCCAGCGCCGCGCCCGCCGCTTGCGCCGCCTCTACGCCACCTGTTGTGTCGTGATCGGTGAGCGCGATCAGGTCGAGCTTTGCCTCATGCGCTAGCCGTACCAGTTCGGTGGGTGGATAGAGGCCGTCGGAGGCCGTCGAGTGGGTGTGTAGATCGATGCGCTCGATCTGTGGGGGCAATGTCATGAG
>JBDTAI010000032.1:0-4333 GCA_039924685.1 Ktedonobacterales bacterium | reverse complement strand
GCCGCGATCAGACGACGATCTCTCGGCCAACAGGTACGCGGCATCCGCCAGACACCCCGACAGGAATGTTGCGCGCGTCGGGCATTGACGCCCGCGATCCACCTACCCATCGGAGAGTCGCGTATGGGCGCTCACTGACGCATGAAGACCGACAGCGCGATCAGGCCGATCACCGCGATCCAGACGACCAGCACGATGGCGATGGCCACCCAGCGGTCGCCACGCGGACTGCCACGCGGGCGATGCTTGATCGCATGGTACAGTTTCGCTTCGGGCAGCGTATCGAGCGCGGGCTTCTCGGTCGGGGAGGGGCGCTGCTGCTCCGCGTCGAGCGCCTCGGCGCGCTGGCTGGCGGCGTCAGCCTCAGTGGCGCGGCCAGCTATCCGCAGCGTCTCAGCCTTGTGACGCAACGCCTCCACCGAGATCGGATCGAGCGTGAGGGCGCGGTCAAGCGCGGGAAGCGCCTCATCGGCGCGGCCCATGCGCAGCCGTAGTTCGCCCAGGCCATCCCACACCTCGGCCTCGTTGGGGTCCAGCGCCCGCGCGCGGTCAAGCGCTGCCTGTGCAGCGTCATACTGGCCCAGGCGCGTCAACGTCATCCCCTTGTAGATATGCGCGGGCAGAAAGTCGGCGTCACGCGCCAGCGCCTCATCCAGCGCCACGAGCGCCTGGTGATACTGGCCAAGCTGAAAGTACGCCTCGCCCCGACTGACCCACGGATACTTGAGTTTGGGGTCAAGCTCGATGGCGCGATCATAGTGCGCCATCGCCTCAGCATAGCGCCGCAACGCCGAGAACGCCGCGCCAACGTTGTTCCACGCGATGGGGCTATCCTGAAGCGCCAGCGTATATTGAAAGGTATCAAGCCCGTCGGCGAAACGTTTGAGCCGCAGCAGGATAAAGCCGCGATAGTTCCACTGCTCGGCGCTGGGCGGCTGGCGGGCGTCGCGGGCAAAGAGCAGCGCGCAGGCGTTGGCTTCCAGCGCATCGGCATAGCGTCTCTGGCCCACCAGAATCGCCGCCTGGGCGTGCCAGAGATCAGGATCATAGGGCGAGAGGCGCAGCGCCCGCTGCAACGACGCAAACGCCTCGTCATAGCGTTTCTGGGCGAGATAGATGCGGGCGCGGCCCGACCACAGCCGCGCATTGGTGCGGTCAAGGCGCAACGCCTGGGCATAGGCCTCGAGCGCCTCGTCATAGCGGGTGAGCGTGGTAAGGGCCAGGGCGCGCGTCTGCCAGAGCGCCGCCATTTTCGGGTTGAGCGCCAGTGTGCGCTCGGTGGTGGCGGCGGCCTCATCAAAGCGTTTGAGGCCCATCAGCGCGGCGGCAGCGGTATTCCATAGGCGGATGTCACGCGGAGCATAGGTAAGCCCCTGCTCACAGGCGGCTAGCGACTCATCGTAGCGTTTGAGCGCGTTGAGCGCGGTCGCCATTGCGCGCCAGCCCATCACGCTCGTCGGGTCGAGCGCGAGTGACTGGCCGTAGAGCGCCACCCCCTGCGCAACATCGCCACGCTGCACCCATTGCGCGCCCTGTTGCAGCAACATCGCCGCCATTGCTCTGGCGGGTGGCGGCACAACCATCTGAGCGGGCGCGGCGGCGCCTGGATGCGGTATGCTCGCTATGGCTGGCACAACCGGCATAGCTGGCATAGCTGGCATATCCGGCGGTGTGGGCTGGTTGGATATATCCTGTATATCTGGCGCTGTCACACTGCCCGCTCCTTCGCTGCTCCCCATTACCACAACGCCACACAGCTTCTCTTGGCAACCAGCGAGCGGCGCCATACGGCAAGGCGTAGAGATGGCCCGCACGCTGGAAGGATACCGCGTTTCGGCTGAGTTGTCTACGCTGGGATTGGATTGTGGTTGCCACCACCCTCCCTGATCCCCACCCTCCTGTGCGGATCGGGGAGCAGTCCGCCACACAACAAAAAACACCCAATAGCAAACGCTGTCAGGCTATGCCAAAACTCCCACTGCGCATCGTCCGCAGGGCAAGCGTGCTATTCACTGCTGCGCCGCATCTGAAGCGGGCTGGATGGTCCTAGTACCCTGTCAAACGCAGCAAAATTGTGGTATTATAAGTAGGTGATCGCTGCACAAACCCGCAGTATGACCGGCTTCGCATCATCTCGAAAGAACAACGTTTGGGGAAGATGCGACACAGGCGCTGTGAGGATAACATGCGCCTTCATGCGCTTCCATAATCCAGACAAAAAGACCCCGTACATAGCTCCATACATGGCGTGCGATGGCTTGAGATGGCGTGATCGTGACGGGAAATGATACGCGCCGGGACATGCGCCACTGGCGTTTTCTTCAGGAGGTTGGCGAAACAACTATGGCGACCGCTCCCAAAACGGCAGAAGTCAGCGACTATACCGCAAAAGACATCGAGATTCTTGAGGGTCTCGAACCTGTGCGCAAACGCCCCGGCATGTACATCGGCAGTACGGATATTCGCGGCTTGCATCATCTCGTCTATGAGGTGATAGACAACAGCATTGACGAGGCGATGGCGGGCGTCTGCGACCGCATCAATATCATTATCCATGCCGATAGCTCGGTCTCGGTCGAGGACAACGGACGTGGTATCCCGGTTGAGCCGCACCCCAAGACTCCCAAACAGTCAACCCTCGAAATCGTGATGACGACACTGCACGCGGGTGGCAAGTTTGGCGGCGACGGCTACAAGCAGGGGTCCAGCGGCCTGCATGGCGTGGGCGTCTCAGCGGTTAATGCGCTCTCGGAGTATTGTCGGGTCGAGGTGAAGCGCGGCGGCAAGCTGCACATGCAGGAGTATCGCTACGGCGCCCCCATTGCGCCTGTCAAGGCGATTGGCGCAGCGATTGGAGCCGGTACGAAGACCACCTTCCGCCCCGATCTCGCCATCATGGAGACCAATGACTTCCAGTTCGAGGTGCTGGCCCAACGCTTGCGTGAGATGGCCTACCTCAATCGTGGACTGACGATCAAGATCACCGACGAGCGCGAGGGCCGCGAACAGGACGCCACCTACTACTTCGACGGTGGCCTCAAGTCGTTTGTGCGCCACCTGAACCTGAACCGCAACACGCTGATGGCGCGTCCGGTGTATGTGGAGCGCAAGGTCGAGAAGACGCTGGTTGAAGTGGCAATGCAGTATAACGATGGCTACTCCGAGACGATCTTCTCCTTCGCCAACGGCATCAACACGGTGGACGGCGGCGCGCATGTGACGGGCTTCCGGAGCGCGCTCACCCGCACCCTCAACGAATATGCGCGCAAGGCAAACCTGCTGAAAGAGGCCGACGCCAACCTCACGGGCGACGACGTGCGCGAGGGGCTGACGGCGGCGATCAGTGTGAAGCTGCCAGAGGCGCAGTTCGAGGGCCAGACGAAGGGCAAGCTGAACAACGCCGAGGTCCGCACCCAGGTGGAGAACGTGATCTCGGAGACGCTGGCGAAGTATCTCGAAGAGACACCCGGCGAGGGCAAACGCATCATCGAGAAGTGCCTCAACGCGGCGCGCGCCCGCGACGCCGCCCGCCGCGCCCGCGAACTGGTGCGCCGCAAAGATGTGCTCGATTCGACGCTCCCCGGCAAGCTCGCCGACTGCTCCGAGCGTAGCCCACAACGCTGCGAAGTCTACCTGGTCGAGGGCGATTCGGCAGGCGGCTCAGCCAAGCAGGGACGCGACCGCCACTTCCAGGCGATCCTACCGCTGCGCGGCAAAATCCTCAATGTGGAGCGCGCGCGACTTGATCGCATGCTCTCCAGCGAGGAGATCAAGAACATCATCACGGCGCTTGGCACTGGCATCGGCGATACCTTCACGCTGGATAAACTCCGCTACTGGCGCATCATCCTCATGACTGATGCTGACCATGATGGCAACCACATCCGCACGCTGCTGCTGACCTTCTTCTTCCGGCATATGGAGAAGTTGATCACCGACGGGCATCTGTATATCGCGCTGCCGCCGCTCTATCGCATCCAGGTGGGCAAGCAGCGGCACTACGTCTACAGCGACCAGGAGCGCGACGAGTTTCTGGCGCGACTGGGCGATGAGAAGAAGGCGACGGTGAACCGCTACAAGGGTCTTGGCGAGATGGACCCAGAGGAACTGTGGGAAACCACGATGAATCCGGCGTCGCGCACGGTACTTCAGGTGACGATTGACGACGCCATCAAAGCCGACGAGACCTTCTCGATGTTGATGGGCGACGAGGTGGCCCCGCGCAAACGCTTCATCGAGGCGCACGCGCAGGATGTGACCAACCTCGATATTTAGGCGTGACCTCACCCCAACCCCCTTCCCGCGTCGGGAAGGGGGCTTTTTTGTGCGGCTC
>JBDTAI010000031.1:0-8386 GCA_039924685.1 Ktedonobacterales bacterium | reverse complement strand
GAGATGCCCAGGCCGATCAGCGCCAGCGCCACCATCCCCGCCAGCAGCCAATGTGCGCGTAGCAGTGCGCCGAGACCACCAGCGCCTTGCAAACGCTTACGCGGGCGCGTCGTCTGAAGCCGTTCTTCTACCACGGTTGTCACCTCCAAATTGTTGCTCATTGAGCAGAGCGTCGGCGCTGAGTGGCGCGTTCAACGCGCTGCTCATGGCTATCGTTAGCACTGCTCATGGCTATGTTCAGGCTATGTTCAGGCTACAGTAAGATGTTTCTCGACCTGCTGGATCGTCGCCGATTTGCAGACACTCCCCGGCTGCTGGTTGGTCATAATGCAGACGGCCGCCGTCAGGTAGTTGGCCTCAGCGATGATGGCTTGCGTCAGGCTGTTGCTCGCATCGGTGAGGGCGTTGGTGATGTCAGTCCAGGTCAACCCCTGGAGCAGCGTCACATCATAATCCTGCTGCAATCCCACCGTGACATATTTGCCGCCGTAGTAGACAAACGGGAAACTCTGCGCCTGCTGTGTGTAGGGCGCGGCATCATAGGTGGTGAAGATTTTGTTCTGCGCGTCGGTGAGTTGCTGCAACGGCTTCGAGTTGCGATCCTCCACCTCGACCGGCGTGAAGGCCAGATACTTGCTGGTGTAGCTGCTGCCATTGAAGGTGAGTGTGGCAAAGTTGCCATCAGTGGTCGCCGAGCGCATCAGCTTCAGGTTCTTGAACGCGCCGAACTGACTGAGCGAGATTACCATGCTCCAGCGCAACGCCGCGCAATAGGGGCAGAACTCGCCGCCCACGTAGAACATCTCCGGCAGGCCGTTGGCGCCCTTCAGCGGTGGGGTGGTCGGCGGCAAGCCCTGGATGTTGCTCGACAGGCCGGTGATGCCGATTTTGCTGAAGACGGAGGCTGGCACATGCTCCATCTGCGAGTACATCTGCGCGGTGACGGGTTTGCCAATACCCAGCGCGCTGGCCTGCGACTGATTGTAGGCGATGGAGACGAAGATGACGATCACTACAAGAATCGCGGCAATCGCCAGATAGAGCGGATTGTTGCCGCGTCGCCACCAGGGAACCTGCGTGAAGCGCCGCCGCTGGTTGAGCGCGCGGGGGGCAGGCTGGCGTTCGCGTATGGCCGCCAGCCGCGACGAAGACGACGCAGAACCAGCGGTTGTACTCGTAGTTTTGCTGGCTGTTCCATTCGCGCCATTCGTGCTGGTCGTGGGTTTGCTGGCAAGCGCGGCGCCGTTTCGGCTGCTGGGGGATGAGGATGTATTCGCTGAGGAAGCGCCCGTCGTCCGTGCACCATTCCCATTCGCAGTGGTGGGCGTCCGGGCAGGCA
The DNA here is from genome assembly GCA_039924685.1 of Ktedonobacterales bacterium. Classification (GTDB taxonomy): domain Bacteria; phylum Chloroflexota; class Ktedonobacteria; order Ktedonobacterales; family JADMIN01; genus JBDTAI01. Next base: position 7,047 of record JBDTAI010000031.1, on the reverse strand, counting down.
TGGTAGCGGAGCGGGCGCCCGCTGGCGTCTGCGGGCGTGTCCCGCGTTTTGGCTTGGCCATCAATGATCTCCTGTACGTGTCGTCTATGTCTCGCGGTCTCGCGCTGTTGTGGCGCATCTCACTCTGTCGCATGCTGTCGCATGGTTGCGGACGCAATCCCACATCTACGCCACGCTATTCCTTCTACTTTACACCATAACGCCCTAGTCGCCAAGTCTTGCTTCGCGCACGTTCCAATGGTCCGCCCTCACGGCTGGACGGCGCCCTCAACCCCCACCCGTTGCGCATCCATGCCGCTTTCTGGCGCATCCGCCACCGCGCCAGCAGGGATGTTCGCCACATCGTCGTCGAACTCACCAGCGGCGGCGCGCTCACGGTGATCGAGGTCCCCCACCCACTGGAAGAACGCGGCGCTCAACGCAATCACATAGGGGATATTGGTTGGCAGCCACATGATCAGCCCGCCCAACTGCTGATCGCCGAGTGGTGTTGAACCCCAGATGACCGGCGCAGTGACGTATGGCTGGTAGAGCGGCTGCGCGGCGAAGGTCAGCAACGCGCCAAGCGCCACCATCGGCTGGCATCCCATAAAGAGGTAGAGCACGGCGAACCCGCGTGAGATGCGTAGTTCCTTCAGCGGGGCAAGCACTGGCCACCAGAACAGCACGCCCAACGCGATGAACGTCAGGTGCTCGAAGATGTGGAGATACTCATTGGCCAGCGTCGCATCGTAGAACGGTGGAAAGTGCCAGAGCCAGAGATCGAGGTTAAAGGCGCCAAACGCGATGATGGGATTGCCCAGCCAGCGCGCCACTCGCCGCACACGCCCCTTGAGCAGCCCCGCCGCCAGCCACCCAGGGACGCCCAGCAGCCAGAGCGGCGGCGTCACCACCGAGATCAGCATGTGCTGGACCATATGTGCGCTGAAGAGATAGGTGTCGCCCAGCGCATCCAGCGGCGAGACCAGCGCCAGCGCCAGCGCCACCGTTCCCGCCGTGAAGGAAATGATCTGCCACGTCGTGACCGTCTCACCCAGGCGCTGCGCCAGCGGGCCGACAGCGTACCAGTATGCGACACTCAGCGCGAGAATGCCCAGCAGCAGGATTGGGTTGAGGTTCCAGTCCACCAGCAGACTGGTAGAGGTTGCTGTCAGATGCGCAAGCGTTGGAAATAGCATGGAATGGCTCACCGGTCTATCGTCTCATCGTCGTCGTGTTCATGCCTATCCTCTCTATTGTATCCCAGCCTCCCACATTGCGCTATGGCACGGCGCTTATCCCGCATTGGGGCAACAATAGAGTGAAGGTCGAGCCATTGCCTGCTGTGCTACAAATCTCGATGCGCCCACCATGCGCCTCTGCCGCCCATTGCGCGATGGCCAGGCCCAGGCCGCTGCCACCTTTCACCTCCATCGCTTCATCCACCTCACACACGATGGGCTGGCCGGTATCCCGTGTGCGCGCCGCATCAGCGCGATAGAACCTGTCGAAGAGATGCGGAATGTGCGCGGCGTCTATCCCTGGCCCATCATCGCTAATGGTGGCGCTGGCCCATAGCTGCCCCTGCGCATCGCGCTGTGATCCAACGGCTACCGTCACCAGCGTTCCCACACCCGCCGTATATTTGACGCCATTCTCCACCAGATTGACCAGCGCCCGCGTCAGCAGTGCGCACTCCCCCATGATGGGCGTTTCGGGTAGGTCGCCCGCCAACAGCGTCACGCCGCGCTGCTGCGCCAACGGGGCCATCCGCTCCACCGCTTCGAGCGCCAGATCGCTCAAGTCAAGCGGCTCGACGGTCGCGCCGCCACGATGTGGCACGCCTGCATCGGCGCGGGCAAGCGTGAGCAGATCGTCAACAAGTCGGCTCATCGCAAGATTCTCGGCCTGAATGGTGATGAGCGCCTGCGCATATTCGTCAGTTGTGCGGGGAGCCGCCAGCGCGTGACTGACTTCGAGGTTGACGATGGTGAGTGGGGTGCGCAGTTCGTGGCTGGCATCGGCGGTGAACTGACGCTGGCGCGCAAACGCCGCCTCGAGGCGGTCGAGCATCGTATCGAATGTGCTGGCAAGCTCGCCCAGTTCATCCCGCTGTTTCAGGCGCAGCCGTCGGCTGAGATCGGTCGCTCCTATCTCCTGCGCCGCCCGCGTGATCAGCCGCACCGGACGCATCGCCCGCGACGCCAGCCAGTAGCCGCCCACTGCCGCCACCAGCAGCGTGATCGGCCCCGCCACCAGCAACCCCTGCGCCACCGACTGACGTGTCTGATCAGACACCTCTGGTTCGCCGACCAGCAGCGTTCCCGCCTGTTTGCCGCCACTCGTGATGCTGCTGATATAGACGCTGTAGACCACGCGCATCGGTTGTCCTGGGATGTCTGCGACCGAGAGCGCCGCAATCTGGAAACCATCGTAGGCTGATGTCGCGCCCAGCCCAACCTGACCGATCTGTGCGCTGTTTTTGAGGCTGACGTTGAGCAGCATCTGTCGCGCCTGCGCCATGCCAGCCGGGGTCAGTGGGCCGATCTCCTGGGTGACGGCGTCTTGCGAAGTGAGCAGCAGCGCAAATCCATCACGCGCCAGGGGCAACGCATAGGTGTATGGAGCGCTTTTACCAGGCAGTTCGGCTGCTGGCGCCGGTGTTTTGGCAGGCAGATTGTGGGCGCTCAACAGGCGATCCACGTGCAGTTGGCCATCCGCTGCGCTATAGGTGGCGGCGAGCCGCGTGGCGGCGAAGGTTAGTTCCTTGCGCTGCGTGACCTCACTATTCTGCGCCACGACGTTCACCAGGATCACGCCGAAGACGAGAAACACCAGCGCCAGGATCGCCAGATACCAGAGCGTCAGCCGCGCACGCACGCCGCCAAAGAACCCAAAGTTTGCAAACGCCACCCGTAACAGCTTGTCGCGTCGTTGCGCGCCATGCCTGAGCTTCTTGAACATCGGGCGCCTCCCATCCGGTTGCGTGCGTCACCCCAACCCCCTCCTATGAAGAGAAGGCGCCAGAAAAGGTTGACGACCTCTCCTTCAAGCCCCTCACCCGATTGTTCGCAGGCGATAGCCCACGCCGCGCACCGTCTCGATCAGCTTGGCGGCGAAGGGATCATCAATCTGGCGGCGCAGGCGGCGCACATACACATCTACGACGTTCGAGACACCCCCATAGTCGTAGCTCCAGAGATGGCTCTCGATCATGTCACGTGTGAGCAACTGGTTGGGATGGCGCATGAAGTATTCGAGCAGCGCATAGAGGCGGGCGCTCAGTTCGATGGGCTGGCCCGCCCGCTCCACCAGATGCGACGCCGGATCGAGCCGCAGATCGCCCACCGTCAGCAGCGCCCCCCGCTCGGATGCGTCGCGCCGTAGCAGCGCCCGCAGTCGCGCCAGCAACTCACTCAGCGCAAATGGCTTGACCAAATAATCGTCAGCGCCGCTATCCAGCCCCTTCACGCGATCCTCCACCGCATCGCGCGCCGTCAGCATCAGAATCGGCATCTTCAACCGCTGCGCCCGTAGTGAACGGCACACCGCCAGCCCATCTTTACCCGGCAGCAAGATGTCGAGGATCAGCGCATCATAGGGCGCCGCCAGCGCAAACGCCTCGCCCTCCGGCCCATCCGCCGCCGTATCCACCGCATATCCGGCGTCGATCAGGCTTTGCTTGAGGACAGACGCCAGCCGACGGTTATCCTCGATCACCAGCAGACGCATCGCCTCGCCCCTTCCCGCATGTGTACGTCGCTCCTGCATGGTATCGCCCATCGCATCACCCATCAGTATTCCCCAGCGACATGACAATCAGATGACACGCAGCGCGATGAAGGCTTCTCGTCTGTCATGGCAGTGTCATCTCTGGCTGATAAAGTTCCCCGCAGGCTACCCTGGGACGCCGCTCCAGATACCAGTTCGCAACAGAGCAAACGCCGACGGGCGGGGGCATTGCGATCAACCGAAAGAACAGAGATGAGGCTATGAGATGACACTGACACCCACCTCTCTACCCGCCACTGTCGGCCATGCCGATACGGCGGCAGTCCCAGCCATTGCGACACGCGAGTTGGGCAAACGCTATGGTCGCTCCTGGGCGCTGCGTGATTGCACGCTGACGCTGCCCGCCGGACGGGTGGCGGCGCTGGTCGGCCCCAACGGCGCGGGCAAGACGACGCTGCTGCATCTGCTGGTCGGCCTGCTCACCCCAAGCGCAGGCGAGGCGCTGGTCTTTGGGCAGAATCCCGCGACGCAGGCCAAAAGCGTGCTGCCACGCATCGGCTTCGTGGCGCAGGATCACCCACTCTACAAAGGCTTCACGGTCGCCGACATGCTGATGATGGGGCGGCGACTCAATCCCCACTGGGACGACGCCATCGCCTCGGCGCGGCTGCGGAAACTGGCCATTCCACTGGATCGGCGCGTCGGCAAACTATCTGGCGGACAACAGGCGCAGGTATCTCTGGCCCTGGCGCTAGCCAAACGCCCCGATCTGCTGATTCTGGATGAGCCGGTCGCCAGCCTCGATCCACTGGCGCGGCGCGACTTCTTGCGCACGCTCTCAAGCGCGGTTGAGGAGCAGGGCGTTACCGTGCTGCTGTCCTCACATATCATTGCCGATCTCGAACAGGTCTGCGACTACCTGATCATTCTGGCGGAGTCGCAGGAACGCCTCAGCGGCGCCATTCCAGCGATACAGGGCGCTCACCGGCTGATCACTGGTCCACGTGGCGATGCTGCCACGCTGGCCGGGATCGCCGCCCATGCGACGGTGATCGAGGAGCATCAGACGCTGCGCCAGACGACGCTGCTCGCGCGGCTGCACGACGAGATGCAACCGCCGAACTTGCCCATGCCCTGGCAGATCACCGAGGCGCCGCTCGAAGAGATCGTGCTGGCGTACCTGGGCCAGCCGCTGCCCGCTGAATCACCATCTGCTGATGAAGAGATGTCAGCGCCTACAACATATACAACCACAACGGAGGACATACGATGATCTGGCTTACCTGGCGACAACACCGTGGCGAGTTGCTACTAATCGGCGGCATTCTGACGGCGCTCGCGGCAATCCTGATCGTCACCGGCGCCCAAATCGCCACCACCTACCAACAGTTGGGTGTGGCCGCCTGTGTCGCGCATCCGGCGGCGAATTCCAACTGCGGGCAGATAATTGGCGGCTTCGATGACCAGTTTGGCTGGATGCGGAGCGCGGTTGGCTGGCTCAACCTGCTCCCGGCGCTGATCGGCATTCTCGTGGGGGCGCCACTGGTGGCGCGCGAACTCGAACATAGCACGCAGCGCCTCGTCTGGACGCAGAGCGTCACCCGCGCGCGCTGGCTGATGGTAAAACTGCTCGGCGTATTTGTAATGTGCCTGCTGGCGTCGGCGATTCTGACGGCGCTGCTGGCATGGTGGCGCGCTCCGTTCGCCACACTGCAGGGATCGTTTTCGCCCGACGGTTTCGATCTGGTGGGTATCGTCCCGCTGGCGTACATGGCGTTTGCGCTGGCGCTGGGCATCGCAGCGGGGACATTACTACGCCGCGCTATTCCGGCGATGGTGGTGACGCTGGGCGGCTTTCTCGCCGTGCGGCTGCCCATCCTCACCTGGGTGCGCCCCTACTATCTACCGCCTCTGACGGTAAACTGGGATCCCACGCAATTGCGGATCTCGCCAGTTTCACGCGCCGACTGGCAGTTCAGCCAGAACTTCGTGGATGCTCATGGCCATACGCTGTCGGACCCCCAGGCGTATAGCGCGTGCGCTGGAGTGCAGACGAAGGGCGACTTCTTCCAGTGTTTGCATACGCACCACTGGCTGATCGCGCTGGTCTATCAACCCGCCAACAGGTTCTGGCTCTTTCAGGGCATCGAGACGGCGATCTTTGTGGCGCTGACGCTGGCGCTCATCTCACTGACGATCTGGTGGGTGCGGTGGCGCATCAGTTGACCTGCGCCAACACTTCTAGGCCATAGTCTCTTAGCCCATAGCCCCTACATCCGCTGGGGCGCAAGGATCGCGTTCCAGTGGCTTTCTTTGCAGATTGCAGACATGTTTGGCGAGCGCAAGAAGTACATCACAAAACTCCACTTGCATATCATCCACGCATGTGCCATATATAGCATCATAACCCCAAACGCTCCACAAACCAACAAAGCGGGTGAGCCACGGATGAGCTACCCTTTCCAAGCCGCCCTAGAAGTCCCCAAATAGTCCCCACCTACGCAAAAGTGTGCAGTAATACCAGTAGACAATACGGCGATCTTCTTGTACTCTTGTGCAGTAGGGAGGTGATGTTTCTCTGCGCTGACTGGAACCGCAGGACGCCGAACTGTAGGCGCCAAAGAACTGCGCACCCGGCAAACGCGGATGGTCTATAGCGTCATCTTTCGCGTCATCTCTGACAAGCCGGCGTATGCCGGTACAGTACACCAACACTTGTCCAGCTCGTGACGCTGGATGAGCGATTGCACGCAATTGTAAGCGATTGCACCAGAAAGGGAACCCACCCATGTCCATGGATCCCAATCAACAGCCCTACGGGCAGCCGCAACCGCAGTATGGCCAGCAGCCCGTCTATGCTGGGCCAGCCGCGCCAGCGCCGGGCAAATGGGGGCCAACCTCAGTTGGCATCGAAGCTCATATCGCAGCCGGTATCGGCTACATCGTCCCCATCGTGGGGTTGATCTTCGCCCTGATCGAGAAGAACAACCGCTTCGTCAAGTTCCACGGCTGGCAGGCGTTCATTCTGGGCTTCGGCTATCTCGCGGTGGTTATCGTCCAGATTATCATCGGTGTTATAGGCGGCGTTCTAGATACTGCCACGAATGGAACTGGCATCTTTTCCCTGATCTCTTTTCTGCTCAGTTGCCTGGTCGGCGTGCTGTACTTTGCCGTGTTCGCGCTCCTGATTTGGGGCGCCATTGCCAGTTTCACGGGCCGGAATGTCAAGTTCCCCATCGTCGGCAACCTTGCCGAGCGCCTGGCCGGTGGCCCAGCAGTCCCCGCCGTCTAGGCACACAGCCCAGCGCGGCAATCCGCGCAAGCAGAAGCGCCAGT
>JBDTAI010000030.1:0-21699 GCA_039924685.1 Ktedonobacterales bacterium | reverse complement strand
GTGAAAAGGCACTCTCGCACGACAGACTCCCCAGCGGCGCTCGACTCTCCATGCTGCACAAGGAGCGCAGGTAACCGGTGAAACTGCCATGTATCGCGTGACAAACACCACCACCAACCATGACCAGATGAGCGCAGATGAGCGCAGACGAGCGCAGACAGTATGGAGGAGCGAGATGACGGCGCCGCAGAAACCGATGAGCAGCACCGAAACCGACACTGAACTGGAGGTCACAGCGCCCCAGCGCGCCACGCCACGCGAGAGCGTACAGCGTTTCTGGCGTTCCCAGAACGTCCAGTCTATCCAGCGTAGCATTCGACGTGGCATCCAGCATGGCATCCAGCGTGGCATCCAGCGTGGCATCCAGCGTGGCAAGGATCGCGGCGCCAGATGTATCAGGCGGCTTGGGCCGCGTGGCGCGTTGCTGGTAGCATTGGTCGCGCTGCTACTGGTATCGTGCATCGGGCTAGTGAGCGCCCTGAGCGCCTACACCCAGTATGCACACGCGCGCGCATCCGCTGAGGCGGGCATGACACACCTACGCGCGGCGCAGACGATCCTCACCCCGCTGTTGAAGCATCCGACGCTTCCAACGCCCCAGACGTTGAGCCAGGTGCAGACCGAGCTAGGCGCCGCCCACAGCGATTTCGTCGCGGCGCACAGGGATCTCGGTGGTGGCGCGATTGGTGTAGCGGCCTACGTTCCCGGCCCAGGCGGAACGATCAGCAGTGTCGCCGCCCTGCTAACGGGGGCCGATGAGGCCTGCCTGGCGGGACTCGATCTGACGAGTGGCCTGCAACCAGTGGTAGCGGTCGTCCAGGGTGGCGTCTTCGCTCCCGATAGCGCTGTTGGCGCCTCTGGCTCTTCGAGCAGTTCGACGATTACGCAGGCGATGCTCGCGACGCTGACAACGAAGTTTGCGAGCGCCGTTGTGCACCTCAACCTTGCCATCGCGGCAGTGCGCAACGCCGATCTGTCGTCGCTGCCCACACAGATCGTGACATCACAGCAAGCGGCAGAGATTCGCAGCGTGCTCGCCAACTGGCCGCATACGCAGCAGCAGTTGGGTATGGTAAACGCCTGGTTGCATATCGCGCCGCAACTGCTGGGCATCGGCGCCCCCGAACACCTGCTGGTGGAACTGATGGACCGCGCCGAGATGCGCGCGACCGGCGGCTTCATCGGCTCCTATGGCGTGATGACCATCCAGCACGGCAAGATACAACCCTTCACACTCGCAGACATCTTCGCGCTCGATCTGCCCTATCTCCACCAGGTCGGATTCGTCAAGGCGCCAGCGGCCTACGCATGGTGGCCGTTCAAGGGATTCGCCCTGCGTGATTCCAACCTGTCACCAGATTTCCCCACCAGCGCGCAGATGGGCCTTGATCTGCTTGCCAAAGAAGGTGGCCCACAGGCGCAGGGCGTGGTGACGCTGAACGCGACCGTGATCGAACGGTTACTAAAACTGGTTGGGCCTATCCACGTGCCGGGCTATAACGTCACCGTGACCGATCAAAACCTGGAGTCGCTGATCCGGCTCTACACCGAGACCTCCGCCCAGCGCGATGGCAACGATCTGCCGGTCGGCGATCAGTTGACCACCATTCATGAGCGATTCACCGCGCTGATGGGGCGCGAATTGATGGATAAAGTACGCGCGCTGCATGGCGCCCAGCTCGCAGCAGTGTTTCAGGTGATGTGGACGAGTCTGACGCTGAAGGACATGCAGGTCTATCTGAGCGATCCCCAGGCGCAGGCGCTGGTCGCGCACCTGGGCTTCGATGGCGGCGTGGCGCGTGGGCCGGGTGATGCCGTCACCGTGGCCGACGCCAATATCACCGCCAACAAGGCCAGCGCGCTCACCACCGTGACCTATCACGACGCCGTGACCCTCGATGCGCAGGGGACGGCGACGCACCACCTGACGATCACCTATCACTTTGATAGTTCGACCACGCCAAGCCTGATCCACTTCCTGTATCACCGCGACTACTACCTGACCTACCTGCGTGTGTACACCCCGCCAAACGCGCATCTGCTCTCGTATACCGGCTTCAACGGCGGCGAGACGCAGATCAACCACAGCGACATTTCGTGGCGCCAGATGTGGGGCGGCCTGGTGCAACTGACAGACGGCCAGCCCTACACGCTGCAATTTGTCTGGTCTGTGCCACATGCGGCCACCCGCGACGCACATGGCGACTGGCAATATGCGCTGAACGTCCAGCATCAGTCTGGGTCCAATCAGCGACTGGACTTGACGATCACCACGCCCGGCGCCACCACACCCAGTGTGACCTACACAGGCGCGCTCGACAAGGATCGTACATTCAGCGCCACCTGGTAGCCTGTCACACGCACGCCGTGACCGAGACGGCTGGAAACGACTAAGAGAGCACACAGGAGAGCACACACATGCAGCTTTCACCATCGGCGAAGCCCCTGGCGCGGGCCGCGCGCCCTGATTGGCGCCGCCTGGCGCTCTGGTTATTGCCGGGCAGCGCCGTCGTCACCGCCATCCCCGCGCTGGATGGGTTGCGCGGTGTTGCGACCCTGCTGGTGATGGTCTTCCATGCCTACCATCCAGACAAGGGCACCATTCACTATCTGAGTCCGCTTGACGCATTGAGCTATGGGCATACAGGGGTGCAGCTCTTCTTTGTCCTCAGCGGATTCCTGCTCTTCCTGCCCTATGCGCGCTGGCTCTTTGGTCTGCAACCCCAGCCCTCAACTGCGCAGTTCTACTGGCGGCGCCTCTTGCGGGTGGGGCCAGCCTATTGGGTTAATATCGTGCTGATCGTGCTGTTCGCCAATCTGAGCGTTATTGGACTCGTAAGCGGGCTGGCGCACGTCGTGTTCCTGCAGAACGTGTTGCTCGGTTACCAGTTTCAACTCAACGGCGTGTTATGGACCATGGCGGTCGAGGTTCAGTTCTATGCCCTCTTACCGCTGCTCGGCTGGATCACCTACCAACTTGCGCGGCGGCTGCCTCTGGCGCTGGCGCTGGGCATTGTGCTTGGGTCGTGTGAAGCGATTTCCATACTCTGTGATGAGTTGGTCACGCATAAGCAGTGGACCACGATTCCCTTCCTGTCGGACGCGCTCATCACCAGCTACAGCCCGTCGTACTGGCTGGGCGTCTTCGCCGTGGGCATGGGGTGCAGTGTCCTCTATATCGCTCTCACGAAGGTACACTGTCTCAGCCCTCATGAGCTACGGCGCCTGCGTGCGCTCGCAACTGGCGCGTTTGTGGTAGGGCTTGGTTTGGCGCTTGGCGTGGCGCTGTTTCCCGCCACGCTGCGACCACATCTACCGTTCAAGGAACTGTCATATGGCTGGTTCTATGGGTTGCTCCTGATCGGCATCCTGTTCGGCGCGAAAGCGTTGCGCTGGCCGTTTGAGACCGCGCCACTACGCTTCATTGGCCATATCTCCTACAGCCTGTATCTCTGGCATCTGTACATTCTCACGCAGATCGAGCCGCATCTGACCATGTTCACGGATCATGCGCAGCATACGCTGGTCTTGTTCCTGCTCGATGCGCTGTTTGCGCTACCGCTCGCCTACATCGGCTTCCAGCTCATCGAGCGTCCCTTCTTCACGCTCCGCCGCCGAGCCCGCGAACAGGCGCCGGTAGCTTCGATACGTGCGCCGCTTGTTGCTATGGCGCAGGCGCTTCGCGACGCCACAGTTGAGCCACACGATCAGGCGGCAGGATGGATGGGGAGCCATATCCCAATCGTCGAAAGCCAGTTTCCGCAGGTGGGAGACGTCATAGATGGCTATCGCCTTGAGCGTGAGCTTGGCCGCAGCGCACATGGCGTCAGCTTCTTTGCGCGGCGCGACGCCACTGGCGCGGTGACATGGAAAGCGGCGATGGCCCCAGAGGTCGCCGTGCTCAAGCTGCTCTGGTCGCCGATTGGACTGACCGATGAGCGCGCGCTGGCACGCTTCAACGACCGGTTTGCCCACCAGACACTGGAGTTACAGACCATCTGCGGCGCCCTCATTCCAAGCGCCGCTGAGGTGGGCGCCGCGCAGTTCGTCCGCTGGGGCGGCTCGCCACTGCAACCGTATATGATTCGCGCCTATGTGGACGGCTATTCGCTGGCCGAATGGCTCACCGGCGAGCGCCAGCAGGCGCCACTTGCCGAGGTCGCGGGCTACGTCACCCGCGTGGCAGCGGCGCTCGACTATGCCCATGCGCGGGGTGTGGCGCATGGCACGCTCACGCTCGACAATATGCTCGTCTCGCACAGTGGCGATCTGCTGGTCACTGATTTCGGGATTGAAGAGTTGCTCCAGCCGCTCACTCGCTCCCTGTCGGCGTCGCCTGATCGGCGCCACGCGCACTACCTCGCCCCCGGGCGTTTCGGTGAAAGCCATGCCACGCCTGCGCGTGACATCTATAGTCTGAGCGTGGCGCTCTATGCGCTGGTCTGTGGGCGCTTCCCATTCGATGGCGCAACCGCCGGGGAGATTACAAACGCACAGCGCAACGCGGCGCCACCGTCGCCCTGTGTGTATCGCCCCGATCTGCCCGCGCGCGTCGAGGCTGTCATCGTCAAGGCGCTTGCCAGCACGCCGAAGCATAGTTTTGCCACCGCCAGCGCGCTGGCCGCCGCCTTCACCGCTGCAGTGGAAGACGCCACCAGCGAGAAGGTCGCACTGGCAGGCCATTCCCATGCAACGCCCTTCCCGGCGCTTTCCATTCCACTGCTGTCAACGCCGCACGCGACGTAGCAGCGACACAGCTTGTGACGTTCGGTGACGTTCGATGACGTTCGCCGCCTACGTTGCTGCTGAACGTGAACCCACCACCTAGCGGGCGCTCTACTGATGCTTGATGGAGAGAAACCACTCAACTGCTTCATGCGCGAGGTCGGGTGGCACGATATGCGCACCGGGAAACTCAGCATAGCGCACGTCATAGCCAGCGCGCCGCAGACGTGGCACGATGCGTCTACTACAGCGGCTGGTTGGCAGAACGATGTCCTCCGTGCCATGCGAGATGTAGATGCGCGGCTTGCCTCGTTCCGGTGCAAGCTGCATAAAGCCAGGCGAGCATGCCAGGATGTAGGTAAAGAGATCGCCATTGATCAGGCCAAGCGAGAGCACAGCAGCGACAAGACTTCCATAGACAGTCAGGTTCAGATGAAACGACGGGCCACACGATCAGCGACACTGGCGGTCACATACCCATACACCAGATGCGCGGCGAGCAGGCCCAGGCTACGATTCACGGAATAGGTCGTCGCTGGTCGCAGGATGCCGAGGGAGGGGAGCCATCCCAGGTAGCTGATCGCAAACAGCCCAAATCCGAAGATCAGCCCACGAACGCCTGTTGGCAGCTTCACTCCGTGCGACGTGCAGGCGTACCCGATCCCGCCAAGCGTTCCATAGCCGAAGTGGGAAACGCATGCGGCAACCGTGCAGTAAAGGATGTGCGCCGTAAAGCAGACGCAAATGGCGTTGGCAAATGGCGTTGGTTGTGCCTTGTCCTGGTCTTTGGGCATATCACGTGCCATGAGCGGATGACGCATCATCAGGCCATGAGCAACAGCGGGCGCTCGTTGGCGCCGTCTGGCCTGTTCACCGTTCAGAAGGACATAGAAGGACGCAGTCGCTACCATGGATTCGTTTGTTGGGCTGCCAGAGGTTAGTGACTACCCTGTAGCTTGCGCCAGCCGCCAGCGCGGTTGTTGGCGATAATCGCCTTGAAGAGGTTCAAGAGGGCGCGTTCGTTGAGCGTTTCGCCTTGCCGGACCTGAATCGCCCGCGCGGTCAGGTTACCGTGTCCCTGGTTGATGATGCTCTCAGGATCGGGCGCAACGGGATCATAAATAAAGACATTGAGATGATCCTTTGCCCCAAGTAGCGCGCAAATATTGCCATCGAGTGTAAAGTAGGGCCGATTGGTCCGCTTGATGGTTTCAGTGACGGCTGGGTCGGCGGCATGCGCCAGATCGCGCACCCGGCGGCAAATCTCCTGCTGCCAGTCGGGGAGCGTGTTGATATAGGCGTCCACACGGGCATCAGTCTGGTAGATGTTCATAGAGGTATCGTACACGGCGCCTTACCAGCCTTACCAGCCTTACCAGCCTTACCAGTGGAGGAGAAACACCGGAGCGCATGCGGCAAGCACGGCTATCACTTGAAGCGTCAGCGTGAGCGACGTTTGCCTGGGCTGCCGAGGCAGATATCTGAGCGCAAAATAGAGCATGATGGGTATCTGCGCAGCGATGAGGAGCTGCCAGGTATGAGCAAGGGCGCCCTCATCGGCCTCATAGGCAGTACCGACGAGCGCAATACGACCGAGTACCAGGGCAAGAGCAACCAATGACATGGCGATTGGCGCCAGGGCGCTCGGCTGTCGAATGGGTGAATGCGTCGTGGTCATGCTGTCATCCTCTCGTTTTGTCAGTATCAAAAGGTCCGAGTGGAAATCTTCTCATCTGTCCCCAAAAGTATAGCAGGTGCGTCACCTGCCATGCGCTGTCTATTGTGCTCGACGTGCGGCACATATGTGCCGTTTCCGTCCGGGGCCTTCTGACGCCGATAGCAGCATCCTCTGCAGCACTTCGCCCTCATACCCCATAGGCTATTGCGCAAAACAAATGGCAAAAGAAAACGCCGGATAGACCGGCGTATGGGGCTGACAATTGGCGTTGCGAGAGAGTAAATCGGTAGCGCATACGGGATTCGAACCCGTGATCTCCGCCTTGAGAGGGCGGCGTCCTGGGCCGCTAGACGAATGCGCCATAGGGAATGCGGCCTGTGCTGCGAACTGGTTATGCCCGCACGCGCTAGTATACGACGCCAATGCGCCGCTCGTCAAGCCTGCATTCAGTTCGCACTCACGGCTGGCCTGCAACTGCTGACCATACTGGGCATAAAAAAAGAAGGGCGCTTTCACACGCCCTTCCCGCTCTGGTTGGAGGAGCCAGCAGCGAATGGGTAAACCGCTGTGAACGCGCGCATCCGCCATGGGGACAACGGATACGCTGAAGGACCGCAGGGACTGCATCCTCGTTTGGGTGGAGGAGTCCGCCGCCACAACGCCTTACATATGGAGATAACGTGAAGCTCCGGGTTTTGTTACGCGCATCGCAGTTCTTTAATTCTTGGTGACGCGCACATGGCGCGAGTGCGCCGCCCTCACTCACCACGCGCCACTCTCATCACACCAAGCCACTCGCTATGCCTGTTCCTGCGGCTGGGGCGCTATCGGTGGAGTGGGGGCAGTGGTGGGAGCGCCATTCACCCGCGTTCCCTGGGCGCGCACGATGCTCCGCAGGTAGCGCATGGCGTTGTTATAGGCATGCACATCCACCTGCGCCTGGGGCTGGTTCCACTCGGCCAGCGCCTGCTGCACCGCCGTCGCCTCAAAGAGGAAGTGGGTCCACCCCTGGCGGTTCGTCACATCTTGCAGTTGCGCGCCTTTGGCAATGGCGAAGGCGGCACAGTAGATGTCCTTAATTTCAGCCAGCATCGCATCTGCTCCTGTTCCTGTGTTGTTTGGCGTTTGCAGTTTTGTCCGATTAGCGCCTCGCTCACACCGGTATGGCGCCTATGGCGCCGTCGCGAATGGGCATGTATCAGCGTTTGCCGGTTTCTATCGGGCGCTAGTGGCGGCGAACCACCCCACTTCTCTGTATATGCTGCGCTTTGCATCTACACCGTGCTGATGTAGATGGGTATCATGTAGTGTACCACGAAGCGCCGCTTCCTCGCTCATGCGCCATCGTAGCATACCTCATCTTCCTAACTTCCTACGCCACGCCGAGACAAATCGTCACATGCCTTGCCCAATGACCCCAGATAGGTCAATTCACCGTAGATGCGTGTCTATGCCATGCCTGGGTATCCCCGTCTATGCTAGACTCTATGCTAGACGCTATGCTAGACACCCATGTGGCGGTATCATACTCACTGGGATACACAGGTCATACAGTAGTCACACAAACAGGTGATCGGGCTGCAGTCTTACGCGCTTCAGGCGTCAGACGATCACATGAGGATAGAGGGCGATCCCCTGTGGAACTGCGCCCGTTTGTAGCGCCCACACGCCAACCAGCGACGGAGCTTGAGGATGGTGGGCGACGAGGAGTAATTACGTGGCGGCAGAAGTCGGCAAAAAATACGTGATCATCGGCAATGGCATCGCAGGCACCACCTGCGCCGATGATCTGCGCAAGAGCGACCCGGCGTGCGACATCTGGCTCATCACCAACGAGCCGTATCCGCTCTACAACCGCGTCTCTCTTCCACGCTACCTGCAAGGGCTGTTGCCTGAGCAAAAGGTGATGATCCGCGACTTTGCCTGGCATGAAGAGCGGCGTATTACCCTGCTCACCAACACGCTCGTCACCAGCGTCAACACCGATGAGCGTGTCGTCACCCTCAACCAGGGCGAACCGCTGCGCTATGATGCGCTGCTGATCTGCACCGGCGGCTGGGCCAACAAACTCAGCGTCCCCGGCGTCGATCGCGTGGCGGACATCTATAACTTCGTGACGCTCGACGACACCAAAGCCATCATCGCCCGCGCGCTGGAGAGCAAGTCCGCCGTCACATCGGGCGGCAGCTTCATCGCCTATGAACTGACTGAAGGTTTCGTCATGCGCGGCGTGCATGTCACCTGGCTGATGCGCGGCCCCTACTGGCTGCGCAACATCCTCGACGAAGATGGCGGTCTGCTGGTTGACAAGATCGCCCGCGCGCATGGCGTGGATGTCGTCCACGGCGAGGAGATTCAGGCAGTGGTGGCGGCCAACGGCGTCCCGCAGCATGTGCAGGCAAGCTCAGGCAAGAGCTATCTGGCGGATGTGCTTGGCGTGGGGCTGGGGCTGACGCTCAACCACCACTTCCTGGCGAATACGCCCATCGAGCGGCGCACGGGCATCGTCGTCAACGAATACCTCGAAACCAATGTGCCGGGCGTGTATGCGGCAGGCGACGTAGCTGAGTTCTATGACGTGATGATCGGCGAGCATCATGTGATGGGTACCTGGGACAATGCGATGGCGCATGGGCGGGTGGCCGCCGTCAATATGGCAGGCGGGCGCAAAGAGTACCGCGACGTGCCGACCTACACCAGCCCGCTCTTCAACACCAATATCGCGGTGATGGGGGTGGCTGAATCGAACAATCCCGACCTGACCTCGGTATCGCGCTCAGCGCCCGGCGACAAGGGCAACACGGACTACCGCAAGTTCTTCTTCAAGGGCAACCGGCTCGTCGGCGCCGTTTTTATCGGCAGCCCGAAGGGGCGCAAGAAGGTCGTCGAGTTGATTCGCTCCGGGCAGGAGTTCGCCACACCCGCCGAGCGCCACGGCCTCTTCGACGTGCGCTGATCCTCGCTTTCCATTGCTACAACACACAACACAATACCCCCTCTCCGTGTGCGGAAAGGGGGTATATTTATCTGCCGCTGTGGATGGCAGACTATGGCGTTGGCGACGTTGGCGGCGTTGGCGACGTCGGTGGCAGACCACTATACAGCGCTTCAGTATATGTGGATGTCATCTGTGGCGCGCGACCTTTGCCAACCAGACCGGCGATGGCGCCTGCTATCACGCCAATCGCCAGATAGAGCAGGATGAAGAAGATCGCAGCAGCGCCGACACCTAACAGAATGAGCGACGAGGTATAGTGAACATTGCTGCCTGCCGACTGCGCGGCTTTCTGCGCCACAGCAATAAGCGAGTTCATGTTGAGGATGCTGTAGACAAATGTATACACGCTGATGATCACACCGACGACGATGCCCGCCAGCATACCAGCGATGGCGCCGGTTCCCGTCTTGCCGGTTTTGGCTGAGGCGCTGTAGCCAGCGTAGGCCGCGCCTGCGATGAAAATGATGAATTCAACGATGCCGAGAATCGTACTCAGCGTGCTACTGAGCAAGCCAATGAGACTGAGAATGACCAGCACAACGCCGAGAATGAGGCCAATCAGCAAGCCCTGGCGCACTGCCGGACTGCCGGTTTTTGCCGGTTGCTGCATAGCAGGTTCTCCTTTATGTGGTATGTGGTGGCGAGCCGCTGACGCCCGCTTCCCCATGGCCAGCGCTACATCTCGCCCGAAACGCCTGAATGGTACACCCGCCAGCGTCAAATTACCAGTGCCAAACTGCATGTTTTCGATTTCTATATCGCAGTTTATGGCATACAATGGCATACAATGGCATACAATGGAGCACAATGGAGCACAATGGAGCACGAGACGCGCCCCCACTCCCGCACTGCCCATGCACATTGTCCCGGTCATTGTCCCGGTCATTGTCCCGGTCATTGTCCCGCAATCAGCCAAAGGGGTCAACCGTGAGTGAAATGAAGGGCGATTCCGCGCCATCTACGACATCAACTGCGGTGTTGATGCGCATGCTCAGTGGCTACCGTGTGACGCAGATGCTCTATGTCGTGGCCAAACTTGGTATCGCGAACCTGCTAGCAGATGGCGCGAAGACTGCGGACCAACTGGCGGCGGCGACCAGCGCGAACCCTGATGCGCTCTATCGTACACTGCGCGCACTGGCAAGCATCAGCGTCTTCGAGGAGATTGCTCCCAGGCGCTTTGCCCTGACGCCACTGGCTACACTCTTACAGATCGATCACCCCAACTCCATGCACGCCCGAGCGATCTTCTGGGGGGAAGAACCCTATCAGGCATGGGGCGGTCTACACTATAGCGTGATGACAGGTGAGCCAGCCTTTGACCATATCTTTGGCACATCGCATTTCAGCTACCTTGCCAATCATGCGGAATCGAGCGCAATATTCAATCAGGTGATGAGCAGCGCGGTACGGCTAGCCGCCGACGCCATTGCTGACGCCTACGATTTCTCGACGGCGCACACCCTCGTGGACATCGGCGGCGGCCAGGGTGTGCTGCTCTCAACCATCCTGCGGGCGAATCCTGCGCTGCATGGCATCCTCTTCGATCAGCCGCATGTGGTGGTGAACGCTGAACCGATGGTGGCGACGGCAGGCGTGGCAGATCGCTGCGCGCTCGTTGGTGGCGACTTCTTCACCTCAGCATTGCCCCACGGAGACATCTACACACTCCGGCAGATTATCCACGACTGGGATGATGAGCAGTGCGTGGCAATTCTGAAGAACTGCGCCCAATCGCTCGCGGCAGGCGGGAAAGTGCTGGTCATCGAGAATGTTATCGAACAAAGCGCCACAGCGTCAGAGACGTTGTTTCTTGATATAATGATGCTTGTCATGACTGGTGGACACGAGCGGACGGCGGACGAATTTCGTTCCCTGTTCAGCGCCGCCGGGCTGCAAGTGACGCGCATTATTCCAACCGGCGCGCCGGCCTGCATCATCGAGGGTGAACAAGCAATATAGCGCGTAGTTCACTCAGGCGGCGAATACGCGCATGCGGCTGTGGGGCATCAGCAGCCAGCGGCGCATCATCTGGAGCCAGCCAGCAGGTTCGCAGGCCAGCGCCCGCCGCGCCACCGATGTCGTTGATCAGCGAGTCACCAACGTACCACGCTGCTTGCGCCTGTACATCGGCAAGCGCGAGCGCATGGTGGAAGATTGCGGCGTCCGGCTTGCGCACGCCAACCTCCGCGTCGCCAGAGACGACGATCCAGCGGAAATGCGGCGTCAGCTCGAGCGCGGCGATCACAGCGCGCTGCGCATCGGCGGGACCATTGGTGATCAGCCCCAGTGGATAGTGTTCGCCCAGGACGTGCAAGGTCTCTCGCGCGGCGGGCGCGAGTTGCTGCGCCGCCGCCCAGGTGTGATTGAGCATCGCAGCGCAGTCGGCGATGCGTAGCGCATCTACGGGCGCTGTTGCGCATTCCGTCAACGCCTGTGTGAGCGCCATCGCGGTGGTGGATGGCCCTGGCGCTGCGAGCGCCCGGCCCCACGCTGCAAGCAATGTCACCTGATCCACGACGGGGTATGCCCGGCACAGCGGCGCGCTGGCGGCGGCGAACACCTCAGCGAAACGGCGACGCGGCTGGCAGAGTGTGCCGTCGAGGTCGAAGAAGATGGCGGCAGGCGTCACAGATTCTCTCTCCCTGTTCGATGGAGTCATTGTGAGCCGTGATGAGCTGCACACGCGTCACTATTGTGACGACCTGCAAGCGGATGTGGTAGAGCAGTTGAGCGCTCCGCAAGCGGCGCTGGTCGGCGCTGAAACCGGCAGTGTGAAACAAGGCACAACATTGGTAGACGTTAGCCTCTCAGCGTGGCGTTGTAGCCTCTGGTGGGAGCAGGAGGACGCTAAGGGTCTCGGTGAGCCATTGCTCGTATCGCTCTCGCGTCCAGCCCCGATCGTCGATCAACAACTGGCGAACCTCTGCGCTTGACATGGTCCAGACGATGTCTGTCGCCTCCTCGGCAGACAGTCCCACTCGAAACGGCCCATTGCGCGCCAGCCACTGCACAAACACCGCAATATTCTCCCAGCGAGTCTTCAGCAGACGCTCGAGCAACGTGGCGATCTCAGGCTCGGAAATCGCCGCTGCGCGCATCACCCCAAACAGCGGCCCAACTCGCTCCATGATCCCTGCCATGTCGCGCGCGAACAGATGGATTTGCTTGCGCTGATCTGGCTCCGACCGCGCATGCTGCGGCCCTGGCCGCTCGAGGATCGGCGTGGGCGCGTCGTCCCCACCTACGGCCACATCCACTAGACGCGCCAGCACCACACGTTTGCTCCCGAAGGTGGCGTACACGGTCTCCACCGCCACTCCGCCCTCGCTCGCCAGCGCTTCCATTGTCGTGCCAGTATAACCGCGTATGGTAAAGAGCCGGTACGCAGTCTCCAGAATTTGCCGACGGGTTTCGCGCGCCTGGGCCTGGCGGCGCGTCGAATTATAACGGCGTTTCGGGCGATCCTCAGCCATGACCTCTTGACACTCCCTTATATTCAATGTATCATCACTGTATCTGATACAGTTGCATTTTATCTAATTGAAAGGCAGGACATGGCGCTTCTGGACATCAGTTTAGCGCAACACGAGCGAAACACGCAATAGCCCCGACGCCTCACGGAGGTAGGGTTCAGCCAACCATGCCGTCGCCATCCGCCACTGTGAAGATGGCCTCATCACCATGTGCTGGGGGTTCCCGACCAACTGGATAGACTGGAGCAACCAGGGATCATCCTGCGACTACGGCAGACATCCCCCAGATATCCCCTGGACATCGGCGCCGCCCCAGATTGGGACACGCCCACACGAAGAGAAAGCGAGACCTAGCTATGCGGTTTCACAGCCCATCCTCATCCGTCCAACGCGCTCCTGCCGCGCCAGACATGGAGGATCGCAATGGCCCCGGCGTTCGCATCCCTCCGCCCGTCTTCTTTGTCGCTGCCCTATTGATCGGCCTGCTGCTCCAAGTCCGCTTTCCCGTATCATTATTCCTGGCGCGACCAATCGCGCTGGGCTTGGGCGCTGCGCTAGCCATCGCGGGTGGGCTTTTCATCGTTACCGCCATTCCCGCGATGGTGCGGGGACATGGAACACTCAACACGGCTGCGCCCTCGGCGGCCCTGGTAGTGTCGGGGCCGTACCGCATCTCGCGCAATCCCATGTACGTCGGATTGGTTCTGCTCTATAGTGGGCTGGCCTGCGGGTTCGCCGTCGTGTGGGCATTACCGCTCCTCATCCCACTGATCGTCTACACCCAGATCGGCGTAATTGCGCCTGAAGAGCGCTATCTCACGCATGCCTTCGGCGACACCTACCGTACCTACATGGCCCATGTGCGGCGCTGGCTCTAACCAGTAAGGTTCCCGCATTCCAGCGGGACACAACTGACACATCCCTGCTTTTTATGATACGCTCTCGTCGGTGAGGCGACCGCCGGACGTTTTCCAGATGTCCGGCGGTCGCCTCTGCAAAATAGCCGCAAATCCATCGCAAGCAGCAGGAGTACGAAACACATGACTGCGCCCATCGCTACGATCACGTTGCTCGCCGACAGACCTGACCTGGCTGCCGGATGGGCCGAGTTGCACTGGCGGGAATGGGGCATCGGCGGCAATCAGCCTGGGCGCGAGGAGTTGTCATGGGGGGTGAACGACGCCGCACAGGCCATGCAGCGGACGACTGTGCCTGTCGCCTTTCTCGGGCTTGGCCCCGACGACGCGGTACTTGGCGGCGTTGGCCTGCATCAGTTCGATCTCGCAGAACGCCGCGACAGGTCGCCGTGGATTGTCGGCGTGGCCGTGCGGTCTGACCGACGTGGCGAGGGTATCGGGCAGGCGTTGTTGGCTGCACTTGAAGCCTGGGCGGTCAGTGTTGGCATCAAGCGGCTATGGGCCGCCACCGAAACGGCAGGCAGGGCCGTCGCTTTCTACCAGAAATGTGGCTATGAGCGTGTCGAGGAGTTCCCTGCCCAGCGCGGTGGAATCGTCACGGTCCTGACCAGGAGGCTTTCGCCGGTTCGCCCTTGAAAGCCCCCGGGTTCGACTCCCCGCTATTCCACTGGTATCACGAATCCAGCGCGGCGACGTGTGAGCGATGAGGTGGCAGTTGTGGCGCCTGTTTGCCCTGTTCGATGGCGGTGGGGCGGGCCTCGCCGGGCGTGCCGCGAGTCAACTCCTGATATGCCAGCGGATCATCGGCGGACTGCTTGCCCGCCTCGGTGATGGCGAAGCGTTCGGCCAGCGCGCCCAGTAGCGCCAGCGTCGGAGCGATGGCCGAGATCACGCCGCCCACGCGCCGTCCGCTCAGGCGAATGATCAGCCGCAGCAGCAGCGGGGTTGCCATGCCGCCACCAATTGCGCCGAACTGATAGACGCGGCCCCAGAGGCCATGCCGCAACGGCTTGTTGATACGCGCCGGAACGACCACCTCACGCGCCGCCACGATGCCAAGCTGCGCCAACGCACTGATCTCCTCCACCGTTTCGAGTTGCGCCCGCGCCGCGTCAGCGGCTTTGCCGCGTTTGCCCCAGCCCAGCGCCATCAGCGTCAGCGCCGCTGCGCCCGACGCCAGCGCCGTCGCCAGGAAGAGCGGCCCCAGCAGCACGCCACCCGCCGCCCAAAGGGGTACCGCCGTCACTGCCAGCAGCGTTCCCGTATAGCCGCCCAGTCCCAGGCCCAGCAGCCCCCACAGCGCCGTGAGTGGACCAGCGGGCAGGCTGCGCGCCAGCCGCCCGGCCCAACTCTGGCGCGGCAGAATGAAGTTGTCCTCCGCCGCCTGCCGGCCCGCCAGCGCGCCACTGGTCATGCCGAACGCCGTCAGTATCCAGGTGCCAACACTGAGGGGCGACGACAGCTTGAAGACGCGCAGCATGTTGAAGAAGCGTAGCGGGCGGTGCAGATCGGCGATCAGCAGCACAGCGGAGATCAGGGCGATCACTGGCGTCAGGTAGCGCGCATCGCGCACTGTGCCACGGTGTTTCTCACCGCCGAGGAAGTGCGCCACCGCGCCGATCATTGCCGCGCCACCTGCCACGCCACCCAGGACGAAGTAGAGCGGGATGTACCAGCGCCACAGCGGCTTGTGGATCATCGGTCGCCCGTAGTAGGTGACAGGGTTGGTGACAGGTTGTGCGCCATCGTCCGCGCTCGCCGTATCGGAATGTCGCCACAAGGCTGGCAGCAATACCTGCGCTGGCGGCGAATCGTATTTCTCATACTTCTGCATCGAGCTACCCCCTTCGTCCACCCAACAGGAACGCCGCTATCGTCGCCGCGCCCAGCGCCAGCCCGGTGATCGCCGTCGCCACATACGCCGGTATCACCTGCGCCTGTGGCACATGGGGCTTCTCAGGCAGGTTATAGACCTGCGGCTGATCCACCAGCAGAAAGAAGGCGTTGAGATTGCCGACCGAGGTGTTTTCATCGGCGCCATAGAGATAGGCGTCGGTCACGCCGCGCTCGTGCAGCATGCCCACCCGCGCATAGGCACGCTCACGCAGTTCGTCCACTTCACCAAACTGGATCGACTGTGTGGGGCAGGCTTTGGCGCAGGCAGGCTCCAGACCATCCTTCTGCCGGTCGTAGCAGAGCGTGCATTTCCAGGCGCGTCCGTCGTCCTGCTGAATGTCAATCACGCCGAAGGGGCAGGCAATCGTGCAGTACCCGCAGCCGTTGCAGATGTCAGGCTGCACATACACATCGCCAAACTCGTTGCGGATGATCGCGCCGGTGGGGCAGGCTTCCAGGCAGCCAGCGTTGGCGCAGTGTTTGCACACGTCGCTCATCATCAGCCAGCGATTCTGCCCCAGAAAGCCGCCGGTCGTGTCGTCCACCAGACGCGGCGCCTCCAGCACAGCCGCGTAGCGCCCATTGCCATCACTTCCGTTCGCGCCAATCACGCTGTCTACGCTGATGGTGGTGTTGCGGCGGATGTTGGCGCCAATCGCCGTCGCGCCCTGCTGTTCGCTGGCCTGATGGCCGTTGACATTCCCCTGACCACCCAACTGCTCGATGAAGGCGACATGGCGCCAGGTGGTGGCGCCGAGGCCCACGGTATTGTCATAGCTCATGCCCGTCAGCTTGTAGCCGTCGGCGGGCAACTGGTTCCACTGTTTGCAGGCCACCTCACAGGCTTTGCAGCCGATGCAGAGGGTGGTATCGGTGAAAAAGCCCTTCGCCATATGCTCACTCTCCCCCCTGCATCGCCGCCGCATGCTCGGCTTCGAGCCGCACCGGCAGATCGCCGCCGCCGCCAAGTGGCGCCGCCGCATCGTGGCGCATCTCGGCGCCCTCGCTGTGGGTACGCCCAACCGAGCCGCCATCCGGCACGGCGAGGTGCGGCTGATGCTCCTCACTGGTCGGCATGCCCGTCGTCTTCTGGCCCTTGCGGATATTGCAGGTGAACGCCTTCGACTCATGGATATGCACGTTGGGATCGAGGCCAACGCCGATCAAATCGTTGACGATGTCGCCTGTCACCACGCCATCCGGGCCGAAGTGATAGGGGAAGCCGATCACATGCGTCGTCTTGCCCTCGATGCGCAGCGGCTGCATGCGGTTCGTCACCATCGCCCGCGCCTGCACCTGTGCGCGACTGGTCCAGACCGTCACCCAGTCGTTCTGCGCGATGCCCTTCTCCGTCGCAAGTTCCGGATCGATCTCGACGAAGAGTTCGGGCTGCAACTCGGAGAGCCAGGGAACCCAGCGCGACATCGCCCCCGATGTGTGATGTTCGGTGATGCGATAGGTGGTCATCACATACGGATAGTCGGGGTTGTGTGGCCCATGCAACGGATTGTCGTTGTAGGGGTTGTCGGGCCGGTCGAAGGTTGTCATCGTCGGACTACTGCGATACTTCGGGTAGAGCGGATTGCCGGTTGGCGACTCGAACGGCTCGTAGTGCGCGGGCAGTGGGCCGTCTTTCAGCCCCTCTGGCGCAAAGAGCCAGCCGCGCCCATCGGCGTGCATGATGAACGGATCGGCGCCGGTGAGGCCGTTGGTCTCGTGTCCGCTGTCATCGGCCTGCGCGGTGGGCGGCAGCGTTTTGGTGAAGTCGGGAACGTCGTAGCCGGTCCACTGACCCTTGCCATCGTTGGTTGCGGCGTCCCACCAGACCAGCCGCTTGCGCTCGGACCACGGGTTGCCGTCGGGGTCCGCCGAGGCGCGGTTATAGAGGATCCGCCGGTTGGCGGGCCAGGCGAAGCCCCAGCCGCTATGGTTGGTGATCTGCCCGGGCTCGTCACGCTGGCGCGCGGCGGCAAGGTTCTTGCCCTCCTCCGGCATTACGCCGCTATAAATCCAGCAGCCGCAGGCCGTGGAGCCGTCGTCTTTGAGGACGGTGTAGCCTGACACTGGCTTGCCGTCGCTGACCGTCCAGCCGTTGATCTCCTTCAGCACCGCCTCGACCACCGGCTCCTCGATGGCGCCCTCGGTTGGATAGTCCCAGGTGAGCAGTTGCAGCGGCTTGTCGCGCTCTTCCTGGCTATCCTGATAGAGCGCCTTGAGCCGCTTGCCCAGGTGATACATGAAATGCGTCTCGGAGCGCGCGTCGCCCGGCGGGTCCACCGCTTTGTCGTGCCATTGCAGCATGCGCTGGGTGTTGGTGAGGCTGCCAGCCTTCTCGGCGGACCAGGCGGCAGGCATATAGAACACTTCAGTATCCACGTCGGCAGGGTTCACGCCGTCCATCTTCCAGACATTGGCAGTCTCCACCAGGAAGGGATCGCGCACCACCATCCAGTCAAGCTGGCGCAACGCCTTACGCTGCGTGCCAGCATTCGGCCCACCCGCCGCCAGATTCTCGCCCAGGATGAAGGCGCCGCGTATCTTGTGGTCCACCATCTTGAAGAAGAGCGGGTAGTACGAGTAGTCGGTCTGTGGGTGCAGCTTGGGCAGGTATTGATAGCCCCACTCGTTCGCGGCGGTGCTGTGTTCGCCATACCACGCTTTGAGCAGGCTGATCATGTACTTGGGATAGTTCTTCCACCAGCCGCTGATCGCGGTGTACTCCTTGAGGTTGTCGTCGAGCGTCTTCTCGCTTTCGAGCGGCATGGGAATGTAGCCCGGCAGCAGATTGTAGAGCGTGGGGATGTCAGTTGACCCCTGGATGGCGGCGTGGCCGCGCAGCGCCATAATGCCGCCGCCCGGTCGCCCAATGTTGCCCAGCAGCAGTTGCAGGATCGCCGCCGTGCGGATGAGTTGCACGCCTGTCGTGTGCTGTGTCCAGCCGACGGCATAGCAGAAGGCGGTGGTGTGGTCGCGGTCCGAGTTGCTGGTGATCGTCTCGGCCACCTGCAAAAAGACCTCTTTGGGCGTGCCACAGATGCGCTCCACCATCTCCGGCGTGTAGCGCGCAAAGTGGCGCTTGAGAATCTGGAAGACGCACATTGGGTCTTGCAGCGTCTCATCCTGCGGAACGGGATTGTCGGAGGTTTTGGCGGCGCGTTCAGCGTAGGTCTCGCCGGTGCGGGCGGCTTTCCCCTGGTTGGTTGACGTCGGTTTCTCGCCGCGATAGCTCCAGGTATCGGTATTGTATTCGCGCTTCTCGGCGTCGAAGCCTGAGAAGATGCCTTCGAGGTCTTCTGTATCCTTGAAGTCTTCGTTGATCAGCGTGGCCGCGTTGGTATACTGAACGACGTACTCCTTGAAATACTTTTCGTTCTGGAGCACATAGTTGATCAGCCCGCCGAGGAAGGCGGTATCCGTGCCAGGCCGGATCGGCGCGTAGATGTCCGCATTGGCTGAGGTACGGGTGAAGCGCGGGTCCACATGGATGATCTTCGCGCCGCGCTCACGCGCCTCCATCACGAAGCGGAACCCGACCGGGTGGCACTCCGCCATATTCGATCCCTGGATCACGATGGCGTCGCTATTCACCAAATCCCACTGGGCGGTAGTCGCGCCGCCCCTGCCAAAGCTCATACCCAGACCGGGTACAGTAGAGCTGTGTCAGATACGGGCCTGGTTGGTGAGATGCACGATGCCCAATGCGCGGAACAGCTTGAGGATCAGGTAGTTTTCTTCGTTGTCGAGCGTAGCGCCGCCGATGCTGGCAATGGACTCCAGCCGGTTGATGCGCACGCCATCCTGGCTGGCCATCTGGAAGTCGCGGTCGCGTGCCTGCTTGGTGAGCCGTGCGATGCGGTCCATTGCCCAGTCGAGTGGGCGCTCCTCCCAGTGATCGCTTCTCGGCGCACGATAGAGCACCGTGGTCGGTCGGTTGGGGTTGTTGACGAGTTGATAGGTCGCGGCGCCTTTGGGGCAGAGATGTCCGGCGCTGACGGGACTTGCGGGGTTGCCCTCGATGTCAATCACCTGCCCGTGCTGGTGATAGACCAGTTGGCTGCATCCCACAGCGCAGAAGGGGCAGACACTGACGGAGACCTGCGCCTCACGGGTGCGCGACGCGAGTTCCCGGCTGCGCCTGCTGATCGGGTTGGGAGCGAAGCCAATATGCCGTTTGAGAAAGCCGCCGACGCCATCGCCCGCTGTCTGGGGAACCATCGCGCCGTCGCGCCGTGTGATCGCCATGTCACGCGCCACCTTTCCGCCAAATCGCTGCCAGATCGTTTGCCATCGCTGTCGCATATCAGTTGCCAGTGTGACAACACGAAGTATCGTGACGCGACATGCCGCAAAATACGTGCCGTGCTGCCGGATGCGGGGGAAGGGAGTTTAGCCAGGCAGGCTGCGTTTCTGCGCTACAGCTTCGAGCAGTTTGAGTTCCTGGCGGTAGATTCCACGCATGAGAAGCGGCATGACAGTGCGCTCGATGACGCCTCTGAAACCGGGGCTTGCATTCATTGTCGTGGTGATGGTGACCCGCGACCGCTGGCCCTGGTCAACTGGCGCCACGGTGAAGGTGGTTGTCTCGTTCTGTGGCGAGTCAATGGCTTGTTCGACCAGCACGCTGCCCGGTTCTGGTTCGCTCACCCTCTGATGAAACTCCTGCTCCGCGCCGAGCACCCGCGTCTTGAACGAGATGATCGTCCCGGCGCCATATCCTCCCTGCTCGACACGCAGATCAGATATGCCTCCTAGCCGAGTCTGCGGGAGAATCTCCTGATGTCCCTTGTGGTAATCGGCGATTGTGGGGTACACATCCACCGGACGGGCGGCAAGAATGGCTGCTGCTTGCATCTGAAACTGCGTCATCGGAGTCCCTCTTTCTGCTAGCCTTCAATTCTTGACAAACCCCTCAGAACACGGGAATGGGATCAATTACTCCATCCTCTTTGTACAACGGCAGCCGTTACGGCTTCCTCAGGTAGGCTCACGCGGCATCCTCCCCGGGCGTATCCCATACCTTGCGCAAACTGATCTCGGCAGCCAGCAGCAGATCGTTCAGCGCGCCAGTTCCGGCTTGTAGGAGCCTGCGGGTGTCTCGAAGGCCAGCATCAGGCGATTCCAGGTGTTGATCGTCGAGATGGCGAACGTCAGATCTACGAACTCCTGATCGGGGAAAGCGGCGCGCACCTGCGCGCGCACCTCTGCGGGGATGGGGTGTCCGGCGAGTTGGGTCAATGTCTCAGTCCACAGCAGCGCCGCGCGCTCTCGCTCAGTGAAGAACGGCGCTTCACGCCAGGCAGCTACGGTATAGAGGCGTTGTTCAGTCTCGCCGGCGGTACGCGCATCTTTGGTATGCATGTCCAGACAATAGGCGCAGCCATTCAGTTGCGAGGCGCGCACCTCGATCAAGTAACGCAGCGAATGCTCGATGTTGCTGGTGTCCAGATAGGAGCCAAGCGCCTGCATGCCTTTCAGGGCGCCCGGCGTCAGCCGCGTATATGGTATGCGTTCGTTCATAGAGCTATCCCTTTCGCTTGGCGAAACGTAGCCATTCAGACTACCTCCAAATAGAAAGTATAGCGCAAGCGCACACTATCACCCAATCGCCGCCAGCAGCGCCAGTTCGCCTTCGGTCACATCCTCGGCGTCGGCGCCAATAAGCTGGGTGGCGCCGTTGCGCTTTTCCAGGTGGATCACGCTGTCGAGACCCTGCTCAAAAGTGTCGTCGTGGCTGATGACGATCAGTTGCGCGAAGCCGCGCACCCGCCGTATCTGCTCCGCAAGGTTGCCGCGCCGCTCGCCGTCCATATTCTGGGTCGGCTCATCGAAGAAGGCCATATCGAGCCGCGAGAGGTGGCGCAAGAGCGCCAGCCGCACCGCGAGCGCCGCGCTCATCTGCTCACCACCGCTCAACTGCGCAAAGCTCCTGTCGCGTCCGTCGCGGGTCAGCGTCACCTCGTAGTCGTCACGCCACGCGAGTTGCGCCGCGCGGTCGCCCATGATCTCGCC
>JBDTAI010000029.1:0-6857 GCA_039924685.1 Ktedonobacterales bacterium | reverse complement strand
AGCAAAGCAGACCGTAAATCTCGCATCTATCAATATGACCCAGCTACGAAACTGCCCTATCCCACTACCGCCGATGGCCGAGCAGGAGCAGATCGTGGCGGAGGTGGAGCGGCGGCTCTCGGTGGTCAGCGAGCTCGATGCAGCCCTCAGCGCCAACCTCAAACGCGCCGGGCGACTGCGCCAGAGCATCCTGCGCGAGGCGTTCGCCGGGCGGCTCGTCCCCCAGGACGCCAGCGACGAGCCAGCCAGTGTGTTGCTGGAACGCATACGGGCGGCGCGGTCGGGGCAAGACGCCTCCAACGGCCATAGAGGCAAGCGTCAAAAAGTAGAGAGCCACGCGCTCAACAGGCAGCTTTGGACAGATGTAGACGAGATATAGCAAATATGTTATACTCCCTTCCAGGGAGGGATGATGAAACATGGAGGATACGCTCAAGATCACACCAAGCGATCCCGATCAGGCCATCCGCGAGGTGCTGATGCGCGATGAGGAAACGGCGCGGGCCTATCTCAAGGAAAGCTTTCTCACCGAGGCCATGCTTGCCCTGTTCCATGCTCGCCGCGATGCAGGGTTGACACAAGCGCAGATCGCCGAGCGCATGGGGACAAAACAGTCAGTGATTGCCCGCTGGGAGCGCGATTTCGGCGGCTCCATCTCGCTGCGCAACTATGTTGAGTTCGCGTTGGCGTGCGGTGTGCTACCGCTCGACATCGCACTTGCGCCAGTAGACTCGATCCGCAACTATGCCATACAGAAGGGACAAGGCTGATGACCACCACCGCCAGTCAGGCAATCGTGCAACGCCTGTGGAACTATTGCAACGTGCTGCGCGACGATGGCATGTCCTATGGCGACTACATCGAGCAACTCACGTTTCTGCTGTTCCTCAAGATGGCCTACGAACGCACCCTGCCGCCCTATAACGAGCCGTCACGCATCCCGCCGGACCTCGACTGGCCCAGCCTGATGCGCCGCGATGGCGAGGAGCTTGAGACCCACTACCGCCATACGCTGGCCGAACTGGGCAAGGGACGCGGCATGCTCGGCCTGATCTTCCGCAAGGCGCAGAGCAAGTTCACCGATCCCGCCAAGCTGCGCCGCGTGATCGCCGACCTGATCGACAGGGAAAGCTGGACCACGCTCGACGCCGACGTGAAGGGCGACGCCTACGAAGGGCTGCTGCAAAAGAACGCCGAGGACACCAAGAGCGGCGCCGGGCAATACTTCACGCCGCGCCCGCTGATTCAAGCCATTATGGAGGTGATGCGACCCGCGCCGGAGCAGCGCATCTGCGATCCCGCCTGCGGCACCGGCGGCTTTCTGCTGGCGGCGCATGACTACATCGCCCACCACTATGAGCTTGACCGCGACCAGAAACGCTTCCTCAAGTTCGACACACTGCACGGCTGGGAGATCGTAGACGCCACCGCGCGCCTCTGCCTGATGAATCTGTTTCTGCATGGCGTCGGCGGCGAGGATGAGGGCAATATCCCCATTCGCGTCGGCGATAGCCTGCTGGGCGACCCCGGCGACCGTTTTGAGATGGTGCTGACCAATCCACCCTTCGGCAAAAAGAGCAGCGTCACCTACATCGGCGAGGATGGCCGCGAGGAGCGCGACAGCCGCAGCATCGAGCGGCAGGATTTCTGGGCCACCACCAGCAACAAACAACTCAACTTCCTCCAGCACGTCCGCACGCTGCTCGCCATGCACGGACGCGCCGCCGTGGTGGTTCCCGACAACGTACTCTTCGAGGGTGGCGCGGGCGAGACCATCCGCCGCCGCCTGTTGCAGGAGTGCGACGTGCATACGCTGCTGCGCCTGCCGACCGGCATCTTCTACGCCCAGGGCGTCAAGGCCAACGTGCTCTTCTTCGACAAACAGATCGCCAACCCGTCTCCCTGGACCGAGCGCCTGTGGATCTATGACCTGCGCACCAACCAGAACTTCACCCTGCGCACCAATCCGCTTGCAGGCGAGCATCTCAGCGACTTCATCGCGTGCTACAATCCCGCCAACCGCCATCAGCGCCAGGAGACCGAACGCTTCCACAGCTTCGCCTATGACGAACTGGTCAAGCGCGACAAAGCCAACCTCGACATCTTCTGGCTGCGCGACGAGAGCCTTGAAGACGCCGACAGCCTCCCCGCGCCAGATGTGCTGGCCACCAGCATCCTTGAAGACCTGCAAGCCGCGCTCGAACAATTCGCCGCCATCGCCGAAGACCTGGGCGCCGATGGCATGGCTGGCGAATGACCATCTCCAGCCCGCGCAGGCGGGCTTCGTGGCGCGTGAGCGCCCAGAGGCGCGGCTTCAGCCGCTGGCCGACAACCACACGGGCGTCCACCGGATGCCCCTACATCGCTGGCCGTGGCGTCGCTGACCGGATTGCCAACTGCGAAGGCAGTACTTCCGTTTGACGATCAGTGCCTGATCTCGCTATAATTCAGAGGTTAGGGTATGCCAAACGCTGTCGTCTAGTATCCTCTCAGGTTAGGATAGAAACGCTTTTTTCGATCATGCCAAAGCTTTATGGATGGGTGCGCGAGGTCACGCCGGAGAGTCCCGCCGATCTGGCGGGGCTACAGTCGGGCGATCTGTTGCAGACGATCAACGGCCAGCCGGTGCGCGATCTGGTGGACTACGAGTTCTACGCCGCCGAGGAAGAGTTGCTGCTGGGCATCGAGCGCAACGGACGCGCACTGGATGTGCTGGTGGCCAAAACCGCCGATGAGAAGATGGGCCTCCGCTTTGGCGAGGAGCCAGCGCCCTTCATCCGCATCTGCGCCAACAAGTGCGTCTTCTGCTTCATCAAGGGGCTGCCAGAACGCCACCAGGCGCAGCGCGGCCTGCCGCTGGGTATGCGCGGCTCGCTCTACATCAAGGACGACGACTACCGCTACAGCTTCCTCTTTGGCAACTTCATCACGCTTACCAACCTCAAGGAGCAGGACTGGCGGCGGCTCGAAGAACAGCGCCTCAGTCCACTCTATGTCTCCGTCCACACCACCAACCCGGAGCTACGGCGCGTGATGGTGGATGGCCCCCGCTCCGGCGACATCCTCGCGCAGATCGAGCGGCTGGGCGGACTGGGCATCACCGCGCACACACAGCTTGTCCTCTGCCCAACGATCAACGACGGCGACGAGCTTGAGCGCAGCATCGGTGATCTGGCGGCGCTGCGGCCCATCGTGGAATCCATCTCGGCGGTGCCGGTGGGGTTGACGAAATACAACAACATGATCGCCGTCGAGAACCTGCCGCCGCTACGTCCCTATACCCGCGATGAGGCGCTTGCCGTGATGGCGCTGGTAGAACGCTGGCAGGCGCAGTTCGCCGCTGCGCCCGACGCGCATGGCCTGCCCTTCGTCTACCTCTCCGATGAGTGGTACTACCTGACGGGGCGACCGTTCCCGACTGCGCGGCACTACGGCTCCTATGCGCAGATCGAGAACGGCGTCGGCATGACCCGCAAGCTGCTCGATGAGTGGCGTGACGCCAAACGCGAGCTATCGGCGACCACGTCCAGCGCATCACCCACGCCACGCATCGCCATCTTCACCAGCACGATGGCTGAACCCGTGCTGCGGCGCATTGGGCGCGACATCCAGCGCGCGACCGGCTACGCGACGCGAGTGCTCGCCGTGGAGAACGTCTTCTTCGGGCCGACGGTGACGGTGGCCGGGCTGCTCTGCGCCCAGGATGTGCTCGACGCGCTTGAGCGGCAGTGCGCCGACCTGACCGAAAACGATCTGCTGCTGCTGCCGCGTGTGATGCTCGATACGGCGGGGACGCGCTTCCTGGATGACATCACGCTCGACGACTTCCGCGCCCGTGTGCGCCCGCGTGTGGTCTTTGCCAAAACGGCGGAGGAGCTACGCGCCGCCGTCACCACGCTCACCCCGCAGGCGTCCACCCTGGTAGCTGCCCTGCCCGAAGGTTAGCTGAGGCTGATTGAGGATACCTGAGGATAAACGCTGCTATGTTTTCTTTGCTGATCTCCCGTCTCGCCATGCAACATAGACGGTTGGCATATGGCTGGCTGACAAGCGGCCTCGCTGTACTGCTGGTTGCCATGCTGGCGGGCTGCGGCACACAGGGCTACGCGGCGGCGCTGGGTAAGACGGTCCATGCGGCCTTCACCAACGCCCAGAGCAAACAACAACTTGGCTCCGTCACGCTCACGCCCTTCTATGCCCTGCATGCCGTCACCTACTACCAGGGCATCATCGTTCCCTACACCAACACCCACACACCAGTGGAGCTACGGCGCGGCGCCTGCAACGGCCCGATCATCACGTCGCTGACACAAGCCACTTCGCAACCTTTGCCCACCAGCGCGCAGGGAATCGCCATACAGCCCGACGCTGCTGCGCATGGTGTAAATGTGGCGCTGGAGGCCAGCACTGATCTCTGGGTGACGGTGCGCGCGCAGCCCAACAATCCCAATGCGGCGATCCTGGCCTGTGGCAACCCCCTCACCGGACGCCAGCAATACTTCGATCTCTATCCTCCCAGCGTGGGCGACAACGGCACGGCGCTGGGTATGGCGCTGCTGACGCCACTCACTGCCACCCGTGTACAGGTGAAACTGGCACAACCCGCCAGCGCCGCGACCCACTGGGCTGTACGGTCGGGTAGTTGCGCAGGCGCCATCCTCGACTCAGGCCAGATCGCGGCGGGCGCGACCACTGGCGGCGACGTGATCTTCCGCACACTCGATACAAGTCACTGGCGCGTGACGTTGACGCCAGAGGGCCAGAACGCCGTCTGTGCTACCCTCGGCGTATGAGACATTGAGTGCGGATCACGCTACGAAGCTGGATGATCGGTGGAATGCTGTTTGTACCAGCGCTGCGCTACCTCCTCCATCGGTGTGAGTCGCATGGGAAACTGCGTGAGCGTCTCAGCGGGATCGAAGGTCATATCCTGCGTGTCCATGAGAATGCCGGTGGAGATCTGGCGGCTGAACGCCGGATTGATCGGGCGCATCAGCAGGCGCAGAGCGCGCATGGCTGGTAGGGGAATGTGCTGCTTGCCGACCGTGCGCCCAGTCACCCGCTCAAAGATTGCCACGACCTGCTCAAACGTGAGATTCGCAGGACCGCCGATCTCGATGATGCGATTTCGCGCCTGGGGAGTCTCGAAGGCCAGCGTAGCAAAGCCCGCCACATCACCCGCCGCGACGAAGTTGATGGGATTGACGCCACGACCAAAGATCATCGCTTTGCCTTGCTTGAGCATTGGCTCGCCGATGATCATGGCCCACAACTCCATGAACGCGGTCGGGCGCAGAATGGTATAGTTCAGGCCGGAGGCGCGCAGATAGTCTTCGCTAAGGGATTTGTAGCGGAAGAGATCAATCGGATGATCATGCCGCGCGCCGTGAATTGACGTGAAGACAAAGTGACCGACCCCCGCCGCGCATGCCGCGTCAATCAAACTGCGCGAGCCAAGATGATCCACCGTCTGGGGAACATTGTCGCCGTGGCCGTCAAACGCATGGGCGGCTGCCAGCACACCATCAACTCCCGCACAGGCCAGCGCAAGCGCCTGCGGATTCCGCAGATCACCCGCGACCACCTCAGCGCCAAGCTGACGCAAGTCATTGAGCGCCTCAGGTGTGCGGCTCATCGCGCGAACCGCCTGCCCCTGCGCCAACAACTGCCGCGCCACAGCGTTCCCCAGGCGACCACGTGCGCCTACCACCAGAATCATGCGTCACCTCACTTGCACTGCTATCCCAGCAGTTCATTTTCACAGATGTAGACGCGCCCTGGCTCATTCTGGCTGGGCGGCCCGCCTCCCACTGCACTCACCACGCCCTCCATGACACAGACGGCAGTGTTGAGCCAACGAAACCGCTGATCCTCAGCCTCGAAGAACACGGCGAACATTTGGCTACCCCTGGCACGCGATCCGGCACTCCCATCACCACTGGGGGTAAATAGCGTGCGCCCCTGCATCGTGAACAGGATGATGGCTCCATCATCCGTCGTCACCATGCCGGAGATGTTTGGCAGCATCACGCCATCGCTGCGGCGGTGTGGATAGTTGAACCATCTCACCGTGCCGTGTAGCCGCTCACCACTGGCGACGCCTGCGCCAACGCCGAAACCTGTCCCCTCCTCATTCCCATAGGGACGCACCATCACTGGCGCCCCTTCATAGCCCATTGTCATGTCGCAAAGATGTACCAGCCGCATCGCCATTCCCACTCTTTCGAGCAACCGAGCAATGTTCACATACATTATCTATCCGAAAGGATACCCGCTCCTCCATACAGGCGCCATGACTAAAGGGCGCCTAACACCCACATTCTTCGCCATCAATGATGCCGAAATAGTCCGATAGGGTGTGCTAGAATGGAGCAACACCACATGTTCTGTTGACGACAGCGTCACATCCAGGTGGTCTATCCAGCGGGAAAATCTGGCAGGCGTGGCGCGCTGGCGAATGGCGTACATCGAGGGCAGCGGCGATGGCGGAACGAACCAGTCTGGGCGAGTTGCTCAAACGATACCGGCTGGCGGCAGGTCTGTCGCAAGAGACACTGGCGGCGCGCGCTGGTCTGAGCGTGCGCGCCATCTCTGACCTTGAACGCGGCATCCATCGCACACCGCAGATGCACACACTCGATGCGCTGGCGCTGGCGCTGGCGCTCACCGCATCGCACCGCACCCATCTCCTGCTCGCCGCACACCCGACGATAGTGCCAGAGCCGCCACATGCAGCGGCGCCGACACTCATTACCCACCTGCCGCTCCCACCCACCAGATTGATTGGCCGCGCGCGGGAACTGGCGCGGGCACTCGCGTTGTTGCGCCGCCCGGACATGCGACTGCTCACACTCACT
>JBDTAI010000028.1:0-5578 GCA_039924685.1 Ktedonobacterales bacterium | reverse complement strand
GTTGTACTTGTGCAAGAATAGCGGCTACGCCAGAGCCGACGCCAATCAGCCCCACGTAGCCGCATCAAGCGCAATATCCCGCCAGGCGGACCCCGATTTTCCACTCTAACGCCGCCTGCCGGACATGTTCATCGCCATTCACGGCGAAGAAGGAGAACGCTCATGTCCATTCTACCACAGTCCGCTCGCATCTGGAACAGCGCACGGGTCGTCGCGCGCAGCCTCGCCGTCACACCACTCGTCGCCGCGCTCGCCTGGGCGACATTCAGCCCACTGGCAGGTGGAACACTCGCCGCCTCCGCAGCGCATATCGGCGTAGCCACACAGATGGCCCACACCATCACGCAGACGACGCCCATACTGTTCCACCTTGGTCCAAACGATGTCTGTGGCAGCGGCAGCATTCCCTGCCCCTAAACCGTCGGTGTGTTTGTCGTATTGGTATCACGAGATATCAGAGGCTTCCCTTTCACAAGGGAGCCTCATCTTTTGTCAGTTGGTCCGACACGCCTGATTCGCGTTCCATTCGCATACATGAGATC
This sequence comes from Ktedonobacterales bacterium, assembly GCA_039924685.1. Classification (GTDB taxonomy): domain Bacteria; phylum Chloroflexota; class Ktedonobacteria; order Ktedonobacterales; family JADMIN01; genus JBDTAI01. The sequence continues at coordinate 5,036 of JBDTAI010000028.1, read as the reverse complement.
CATGCTATTCCCCGCGCCAGCAGTGACGACTGCAGAGGTCCGACGATCATTGGCAACGATGACCTCGATCCACTTGTTTTCTCGTTCGCGCTCTGTTAAACTTGCTTCGTACTCCTTCACTATCGCGTTCAATGCCACGCTTGAGTTATCTTTACGCAGAAACCTCCCGTCCACCAGTGGCGCTTCCCCGCACTGGCAATCCCTGCCAGCGCATCGTGGACCATCTCTAGACTATCCGTAGACCACCGTTTGCACTACATAGGAGACACCCTGTATGACCGATACCACGCAGCGATTGCGCTCCTCGCTACAGACACCTGACGAGTCGGCCTGGGGACACGACACACGCTATTCCAAATCGCTGGCCGAGGCGCTGCGAGAGGCGTATCGCCTGTTTCAGGTTGCGCCACATAAAGTTGACACCCATTTCCAGGCCTACATGCTGTTGACGCGGTTTCGCGGGGACGATCTCTGTCCAGAACAGCGATTGCGGTTGGAGTATGCGCTTGCCTTGACATACGCGGAGGAAGAGGCTACCCACCAAACGCTGGAATGCCTCTCCAACGCCTATGACATTGCTGCAAAAATGACACGCCTGCCTGCGCTGGTAGAGATAGGTCTGCTCAAAGGGGGGTTGTTGCAAGGGGACACCCAATATGACGCAGCGTATTATGCCTATGGCGAGGCGCTGATAGGCCTGCAACTCATGACGCGAACCGGCCCCAACGGGCATGCTGACCCTGGTATGGAGATGGATCTGCTGATGCGAATGATGGGCTGTGCCTGGGAAAGAGGGAATTTTCCAACTGCCCTGCATCATCTAGAAGAGGCGCGTAGCATTCATGGCGCGTTTCTGGCTGGCGATATGTCCAGGGAAGCGACCTTGAACTGGTTGAACGCCGTCCTTGCCCGCGCAATGGGCGCTCCGATGAAGGCGTTCTCGCTGGCGACACTGGCGCGCAATGTCTATTTACACCTGCCGCTTTCATGGAATACTGGCCGTATTCATACCATCGTCGCCGACTGCGCGCTGGACATCCTCGAAGCTAGGCAGGCGATCTCCGTGCGTATGGTTGCCCCGGGTGATGCGGTTGATCGCGTGCTGCTCTTCTCACCAGACCTGCCGGGCGGATTCAATGAAGCGCCGCAGGAAATACTTCGTCTCGATCCCGACCTGATCTTGAACCACGCTGCTGACGCAGCACAGACGGCCTTTGAGTTTGCCCAGGCCGCTGTGGACTCCGCTGGCGCAGAGCTGGCGCGGCTTGCCATGCAGCGTAGTGATCGGGTGGCGCGACGTATAGGTGTGCGACATGGCGGAGCCAAACGCGATCTCCACCTGGCCCAGCGAATGACACAGACGGCGCAATCGCTGGGCGATGTGCTGCTGCGCGGGCGAGCCGTGACCGCATTGGGCGACGCCTTGCTGGCGGAAGGTGATATCGATGCGGCTCGCACATCATATCGGCAGGCGTGCGGGCTGTTGGGCGGATATGGGTTTGGTGGTCACGCGCTCTGGCCGCGTCGCGCGCTGATAGCGCTGGACGATTTAGGCGCCTAGTGAGTCGCCCTACAACGCTTCAGGCTTCTGGTTGGCGCGGGGAACGACACGCGACGAGCGGGCGGCAACAGGCGCATTGGCTGTGTCATCCACATTGCGCTTTCGTCCACGCGCCCCAGTGGCCCCCGACGCCTTACGAGCGCCGTTCTGACCGTTCACCGGTGCGTGGCCATTGCTGGCTGCGCGCCTGGCGTGACCGTTCACTCCATTCCTGCCCGGTTTTGCGGGCGTAGCGAGCGCATCCAGTGTCACCAGCGACCTCACAGGGGGCGCGGGCTCCTCGGTTAGCAGGCGCGCATCTTCGGCGTCCTCGATGGTGTAGCGATAGCCCTGCTCCGTCAGGAAAAGCTGCCGGTTGGCGGAGAACTCCTGGTCGCGGGTGTCGCGGGTGACGATGGTATAGAAGTGCGCTGGGCCGCCATCCGACTTGGGTCGCAACAGCCGTCCCAGCCGTTGCGCTTCTTCCTGCCGCGAGCCGAACGTGCCGGAGACCTGGATCGCCACGTTGGCGTCGGGCAGGTCAACGGCGAAGTTGGCGACCTTGCTGACCACCAGCCGCTTCAACTCGCCGCGCCGGAATGCCTCATAGAGCTTCTCACGCTGAGCGTTGTTGGTGCGCCCGGTCAACAGCGGCGCATCGAGCAGATCGGCCAACGCTTTCAACTGATCGAGATACTGGCCGATGATCAACACCTGATCATCCTCGTGGCGGCGCAGCAGTCCATTGACCACGCGCATTTTCAGCGTATTCTCCGCCGCCATGCGATACTTCTCGCGCTCCTCGGCCACGGCGTAGGCCATCCGCTCCTCGTCGGGCAGGGGAACGCGCAGTTCGTGGCACTCAGCGGTGGCAATCCAGCCCTGCTTCTCCAGTTCGCGCCAGGGCATATCGAAGCGTTTGGGGCCGATCAGGCCGAAGACATCGGCCTCGCGCCCGTCCTCGCGCACCAGCGTGGCCGTCAGCCCCAGCCGCCGCCGCGCCTGAATCTCCGCCGTGATGCGAAAGATCGGCGCGGGCAGCAGATGCACCTCGTCATAGACGATCAGCCCCCAGTCGTGACCTGTCACGAGCCCGAAGTGCGGAAAATCGCTGGCCTCGCTGGGCCGATAGGTGAGCATTTGATAGGTGGTGACGGTGATCGGGCGGATGTCTTTGCGCTCGCCGGTATATTCGCCGATCTGGTCGGGCGTGAGCGAGGTTTTGTCGAGCAGTTCGGCGATCCACTGGCGCACGGCGATGGTGCTGGGTGTGAGGATCAGGGTGGCACGCTGCACAGCAGCCATTGCGCCCATGCCCACCACCGTTTTGCCCGCGCCGCATGGCAGCACGACAACGCCGCTGCCACCGCTGGCCGCGCCATTGGCGTAAAAGGCGGCCACGGCATCGGATTGGTATGAGCGCATGGTGAAAGCTTCGCCACTCTGCGCCATCTCGCGCAGTTCGAAGGTCAACAGATCGCCCTCCGTGTAGCCCGCCAGGTCTTCCGCCGGAAAGCCGATGGCAATCAGCGCCTGCTTTACATGACCACGCCGGGCGGCGTCCACCACAAGCGTCTGAGGATCGCGCTGCGCCAGGATGTAGGGCTGCGTGCGCTTCTGGCGTGTCACCTGGGCAATCAGCGCCACATCCTCGGAACGAAGCAACAGATCGGCGCCCTCGCGCACCAGCTTCAGCCGCCCATAGCGCCCGATATAATCGCGCACGTCGGTGATGACGTTGGCTGGCAGATCATACTTGCTGAACTCGGTGAGCGCCGTGACCACCTGGGGCGCGGCGAGGCCACCCGCCGCCGCGTTCCACAGCGAGAGCGGCGTCAGCCGATACGTATGGATATGCTCCGGCGACTTCTCCAACTCGGCGAATTGCGCGAGCGCATCGCGCGCCTCGGCATAGAGCGGATGGTCAACCTCGAGCAGGATGGTGCGGTCGCTCTGGACGACAATTGGGTTGCTGGTCTGTATCGGCACGGTGGTTCGCCCCACTCGGAAAACTCTACAGCGTCTCTTCTCGTCGCTCGGTTGAGAAGATGCGCAATGACGATGATGTATTGACGATGTAGCCAGACACAGCTAGATACCGGTCGCCGTCGCCCAGCGCGTGACGAATTTGACGATGGCGGCGGAGGCGGTCGGCTCATGATCGCGCAGCAGGTGACGCGCGCCTGAGACGACTCGCAGCCCACAGGTGGGCAACTGCTCAAGCCAAGGTTCCAGCTTGTCGCGGGGCGAGACCTCGTCGTACTCCCCCGTGACAAAGAGTTTGGGCTGCTTGAACCGGCCCAGTTCAGGCGTGACGCGAAAGATCGGCGGACTGACAGCCACCACGGCCTTGATGCGTGGATCGTGGGCCGCGTAGGTCAGCGCCATATACGCCCCGAAAGCATGGCCAATCAAGCAAAGCTTGTCGGGATTGACCTCCGGGAGCGTCAGCAGATATTCGACGCCGCCCGCAATATCCAGCGGCTCCAGGCGTCCATCGGTCTGTTGCCCCTCGCTGGCGTCCACGCCACGAAAGTTGAAGCGCAAGGTGAGCAGCCCAACAGTAGCGAGATCATGCGCCAGCAGGCGGATCAGTGGGTCGTCCATCGAACTTGCCGCCGGCTGTGGATGGCAGAGCAGCGCCGCCGCATAGCGCCCATCCGCCGCTGCGCTCGACATCACTGGATGCGCCAGCATCCCTTCGAGCTGCACTGGTGGGCGCCCCGCACTGAGAAAAGTGACGCGCTGTTCGCTGATCGCCGTCTCTGCCGATTCGCTCATGCGTGATGCTCCTCCCCAACTTCCCTATCGCTCATCAAATCCTGAATCCATCTGCGCGCCTCCGCTGCTGACGCGCGTTCATACGCAGACGCCGCCCCACAGAGCGTCGCCCATGCAGAGCGCGTCTTGTCCAATATATGCCGCAACAGTGGCAGGCGTCAATTGCCCACAACAAAGCGCCATCCGATTGCACGGATGGCGCTTGTACGGGTTATTTGATTGTCGCAGTGTGGTTATCGGCTTGCTGTTCAGGCAAACAATAGGTCAGCGGGCGCCAGAAGCGACCTCACGCATGGGGACAGGTGTTGGCGTCGCTGCGCGGCGTGACATGATGCGGCTAGCGCTAGTGATGGCTCGCAGGAAGAGCCATCCGGCGATGAGCAGCGCGCCTGCCAGTGAGCCCCACATGATGCCCAGCGCCAGCGAGACATTTGTGTTGCTGGTGAGGTTGTTGGCGAACCAGGCAAGATGCTTCTGGCTGGCCGCCTCGACGGCAAAGACCAGCGGGAAGTAATACAGCGTAGCGCCGATCACCAGGAACACGGTGACGAGCCGGAAGGCGTTGCGGTCGTCATCCGCCTTCCGGGTGAGCTTCACCGCCAGCGCCACCAGCAGGCTCAGCACCGCCAGCGGTGCGGTTATAGGCAACGGTAGCGAGGCGACGATATTCGGCTCGAAGAAAATCCAGCTGAGCGCGAAGGTCGCAACCAGCACT
>JBDTAI010000027.1:0-3467 GCA_039924685.1 Ktedonobacterales bacterium | reverse complement strand
GGGAACTCAAGACCCTTGCTGCCATGCAGTGTCAGGATGCGCACGGCGTCATCGGCGCCCGTAGCAATGGTCGGCTCGCCATCACTGCCGCGCAGCGCATCAATATAGTGCAAGAAGCAGGCGACTGGGTTGACCATATCGGTCGCCGCATCACTGATCGCTGGCTGTGCGATGGCCACATCCGCCAGTGAGTCGGCTTCACCCGCAGGCGCGGCATCTGCGGCTGGCGCAGTGAACGATGCGTGTTGCGCTGTATCTGGCGTTTCAGGCATGGGGCGACTTCGACGCTTGTGACGGGTAGCTTTGATCAGCCGCGCCCGGAATCCCGGCTCACTGGTCCAGCGGATGTCGAAGCGCAAGGCAATGCCCGCCAGTTCACCCAGCGCCGCCAGCGCCAGCCGCGCCGACCTCACCTCTACCCTGCTTTCTCCAATCCCGCACTGATCACCATCGGCGATGCGCGCCAGTCGCCAGGCATAGCCAGCGGGCCGCAGCAAGAAGCTCACCAGCGCCTCACTGATATGAGACGGCGGAGCCTTATCCATTGACTGATAGGTGAAGATGGCGCCATAGCTGGGGCCAGCATCGTTGGCGGCCTGCGCCAATACGGCGAGCGACTGGCACGACACCTCACCCACGCCAGCCTCACACAAGAGCGCGTGTGTTTCAGGCTTCAGCAGCGCCCAGGGCAACGGTAATCGCTTGTCAGCCAGCAGGCGTAGCGCCCGCCGCAGTTCGGTGGTGGGGATCGCCGCCACGCCGAACGCAGGCAGCAGTTGATTGGCGCGCAGCAGCGCCCGTCCGTCGGGTCCTGCGGCCAGCGCAAGGAAGGTCAGCGTATCTTTTACCGCCTCCTGTGCAAAGAGATTACCCACCTCGGCCACCGGAATACCCTGTTCGGTGAGCGCATGCGCCATCTGCGCCACCTGTTTGCGCGTGCGATAGAGGATCGCCTGATCGCCATAGGCGTAGCCTTGCGCATGCAGCCAGCGGATCGCCTCGGCGATACCTGCGCGCTCGTGATCGGCGTCGGCGAAGTCCTCGCGGCGCAGAATATCTGGGCGCCCAGGGGTGAGCGCCTGCCGTGCTGCGGTCAAGGCGCCGGGCGCCAGCGCAGCCCGCAAGTTCACATCTGCGCCTTCGTCTACACTGCTTCCCGCGTGGAGAAATGTCTGAGAGGCAGGTTCGCCTGCGCCCCGCAGGAGCGGGGCGCAGGGCTGAGGGTGAGGCTCCGCCATCCCTGCCGCCAGCGACACGCCCAACTGCACAAGGTTTGGCGTCGAGCGATAGTTGCGGTCAAGCGGGACGATGGTGAGCGCGGGGTAGCGCTCCACCAGACGGCGCAGGTTGCGCGGTGAGGCGCCACGCCAGCGATAGATCGCCTGGTTGCGGTCGCCCACCACCCAGAGTCCCGCGCCCGCCACGCCTGCCACTAGCGCCAGCAGCTCCCACGCCGCGACATTGGTATCCTGGAACTCATCCACCAGCACATGAGGATAGCGCAACTGAACCTCAGCCAGCGCCGCCGCATCGGACCGCAGCAATTCGACTGTGCGCAGGATCAGGCTGCCGTAGTCCATCACACTGCGCTGCCGCAGCGCGCGATCCCAGATGACGTAGGCGTTGGCCCGCTCACGCGCCCGCGCAATCTGCTCGCGGGTAAACGTTCCCGCTGGCGGCTTCTGTGGCGGCTTCTTCCTGGTTTTGCGGGAGCCAGTGCCCGTCTCGCCTGCCCCATCGTCATCTATCTGGGCAGGCGCCAACGGCATCGCCTCCACCTGCTTCAGATAGTCTGCGGGGGTCCACAACTGGTTGCGCGCCTGCGAGAAATCCTGATCGAGGTCGCGCAGGTGGCGCGTGGGCATGGCAAGTGAGCGGTAGTAGTGCAGGTTGAGATCGGGCAGCAGTTCCTCCAGCAGCAGAAAGGCGTCGGTCGCGTCGAGGATACGGAAGTCAGCGCGCAGCGGCAGCTCATCCGGCCCGACGGGGACACGCGCAGCATACTCACGCAACAGCGACGCAGCGAAGGCATGGATCGTCAGCACAGGCATACGCTCGCCCGGCAAACCCGCCGCCATCAGCCGCTCACGCATCTCGCCTGCCGCCCGGTTCGAGAAGGTCAGCGCCAGCACATGCTCCGGTTGCGCGCTCCGCTTGCCGACGAGATATGCCACGTGCCCAACCAGCGTTGCCGTCTTGCCTGCGCCCGGTCCCGCAACCACCAGCGCCGGACCCTGAGCCGTCGCCGCCGCCCGCTGCGAAGGATCGAGCCGGTCAAGCAGCATATGCGCCGCCAGTGCGTAGTCCTGCCCAGTGTTCACCGTCGCGCCCGCCGGTTCCTCCACTGAAAGGTGCGTCGCCGGAGCAGGCATAGCAGGCAAATCGGCGCAGAGCACTGATTCTACCAGTCGCCGCTGCGCCAGCATATCCGAGATGCCAAAATGGGCCGCGATGACGCTTATAGTACATGCCGGACTGGCCAGGAAGAGCCGCCGCACCTCGCTGCACGGAGCCAGCAGCTCCGCCGCAAAGGCGTTGGCTTCCAGTTCGCGGCGCGCTCTGGGGGTATACCCCTCAACGCGATTGTTGGGGATAGCATCGGCGCGCAGGGCCAGCGCGCTATCGCCACGTTCGTCAATGGCATGCGCGTCGCAGGGTGGGTGCAGCGCCACGCCCTCACCACGGTGCAGCGAGTAGTGGCCAAGTTCATGCGCGACGGCAAAGAGCCGCTGCGTCTCCTCCAGCGCGCCATCATACCAGATGCCGCCACCAATGGTTGGATCCTCCCAATCGCAGAGTTGCAACCGCGCCGAGGCTCCGCCCAGCATCGTGCCATCTTTGATGGTTGGCTGCAATTCGAGATTGAGATCGGCGCAGATCGCCTGAATCGCATCCCACCGGGGCGCATATCGTGATGCGTGGAGATTGCTCGCCAACGTACTCACCAAACTATCCATAGCGCCAGCCAGGCGCGCATGCAAAGGGGCAGCAGCAAGCGCAATAATCTCACGTCGTTCCATAGCATCATCCCAGTCTATTCTTCAAGCGTACAGTGAATTGGGGGACAAAGAGAGCTATTCTGCGCGCCATGCGGCGCCAGAAGTGTATCGCCTACAGAGTTGTTAGCTGCGGCAACCGCTATTCAGGAAGCCCTGACATATCAGCGCGGTTACTTCAGATTGAAACCAGCGCGTACTTCTGCACGTGTTCCGCTTGCTGTGCTGACCGCGCTGGTGGCCGCCTGGTTTCTGGTTTCTGGTTTCCCTCACTCCGGCCTGCGCCTAGCCTATCTCGTCGTGGACGATGCGTTCCCACTCGGCTTTCCCTGCGGCGTCCAGTTGCGAACTGGCCTGAACGGCGTCGAGAAATGATTCTTGCCGCTGGGCAGGCGCCGTGTCAGCGTAGTAGAAGCCCGGTTGCGTTGCCGCGGTGGAAGCGCCGCCGAGATAGGCTGCCACCGCTTCGGG
>JBDTAI010000026.1:0-2891 GCA_039924685.1 Ktedonobacterales bacterium | reverse complement strand
CGTATCATTGTGGATCGAATTTTTTCATTACGGACAGAAGTGGCTCATTGCCGGGATTTTCCTTCAGGCTTTCCTGCCAGATCTTTCTGGCTTCCGTTTTGTCGCCGCGCACCCACTACATCACCTGTGCAGGCGGCGGTCACGCTGTTCGAGCAGGTGTATAGCTTCGAGAATCTGCTGCAAGCCTGGCGCCAGGCGGCGCGCGGCAAACGCTCGCGGCCCGCCGTCGCCGCCTTCGACTACGATATGGAGGGGCGGCTGATCCAGTTGCGCGACGGGTTGCGCGACCACACCTGGCGACCCGGCGCCTATCGCCGCTTCACCTTCGCCGATCCCAAACCACGCCTGATCTCGGCGGCTCCCTTCGCAGACCGCGTGGTCCACCATGCGCTGGTCAACGTGATCGAGCCGCTCTATGAGCGCCGCTTCATTGCCGACTCCTACGCCAACCGGCGCGGCAAGGGGCTGCATCAGGCGCTCGACCGCGCCACCCACTTTGCCCGCCGCTATCGCTATGTGTTGCGCTGCGACATCGTGCAGTTCTTTCCGGCGATTGATCATGCCATCCTGCGGCGCAATCTGGGGCGCGTGATACGCGATGATGGCGCGCTGGCGATCTGCGACCTGATTCTGGCGGGCGGCGCCCAGGAGTTGCGCGATCAGTATACGCAGGTGGTCTTCCCCGGCGACGATCCCGAAGCTGCGGCGGCGCGTCCGCGTGGGCTGCCCATCGGCAACCAGACCTCACAATTCTGGGCCAATGTGTATCTGCACCCGCTCGATCAGTACGTCAAGAGCGAACTGGGCTGCGCCGCCTACCTGCGCTATGTGGACGACTTCCTGCTATTCAGCGACGATAAGGCGACCCTGCATCGCTGGAAGGCGCAGATCATCGCCTTCCTGGCGGCAAACCTGCGGTTGACGCTGCACGAGCGTGAGAGCGCCGTTTTCCCTGTGACGACGGGCATCCCCTTCCTGGGATTTCGCATCTACCCCGATCATCGGCGTTTGCGGCGGCGCAACGGGGTCGCCTTCGCCCGTCGGCTGCGCGCCATGCGCAAGGCGTATCAGGCGGGGACGCTAACCAGTGACGCGATCACGCCGCGCATTCGCAGTTGGGTAGCCCATGTGGCGCATGGCGACACCTGGCGTCTGCGCCAGTCGTTGTTGAGCGTAAGGCTTACCGCCCCGTCGGCTAGCCCACGAGCAGGCTTGCAAACGGGCGCGTAGCCACAATCGTGAAAGCAGCGTGAAAGCAGCGTGAAGGTAGTGGGAAGGTAGTGGGAAGCGCATGAACGCCAAAGAGTCGCCGATCTTCGTCAAGCTCTTCGATTTCGTCGCCTGGGTGATCCCGCTCACCACGAAGTTTCCCCGTGAGCAGCGGTTCGTTGTGGCGGAGCGGCTGCAACGGGTGGCGCTGGGCGCACACGAAGCGGCGATCCGCGCTGGCATGCAATCCACACCGCAGGCCATACTGGCGCAACTCGATGAAGTAGCTGTCCATCTTGCGCTGACGCGCTTCTATCTGCGACTGGCGCAGCGGTTTACCTTCATCACCGTCAAGCAGTATGAATATGCGACCGACTGTTTAATCGAGATTGGGCGGCTGCTGCGCGCATGGCAGCGGAGCAGCCAACCCAGGGGCGCCATGTGCGAGACTGGCGCCCAACCAGCACTATCATCAGTGGCAATTCCCGGCGCGGTGACTTTATGATCAGGGAGACGCCGTCGTCGGTGTTGTAGGGGAAACCGATCAGTGTTGCGTGGCGGTTCGTGGAATAACAATCCCAGGAACGCGCGCGCAGCCTACCGCAACAGGAACAATCCGGACAACTGGAACAACAACAACGGGTTCCGGGTGGCGCGTGGGGCGGGAGATGACACAACGGGGGCTGGCCAGCAAACCCAGGCATGCTCAGTGATGGGTGATGCTGGGCGCGGCCAGACACAGATGTGCCAGTGCGGTTCTTCCCTCGCTGAGGTCCGTTCCGGCGTGCGCGACGCCGAGACGGCCAGCGAAATACAGAAAACAAGCGCGCTTCGGGCCACAACCTGCGTCGTGAATCACGCCTGGTGTGTGGCTGGGAGCGCGTTCCTCATTGGGCCTTCAGGCGCCCGTCCGCGTCGCGTGCTCCGGCCATTTATGGCCGAGAGCGGCCCAGCCCACCATCAATTGCTCCCCCGGCGACACCACCCCTCATACTACAGGCCGCGTAGGCGGCCTTCGCGTCGGCCTCGCCGACTTTAGGCGCGGCTTTAGCCGCCCGCTGGCTCAAACCTGCCACCGCAGCGTCGGCAGCACCTCGCGGCCATAGGCGGTGATGAACTCCTGCTGGTTGCGCCCGACATTGTGGACGTAGACCTCATCGAAGCCCAGGTCAATGAAGTGCTGGATGTGCGCGGCATGCTCACCCAGGTCCGGCGACATGAAGACACGCCCCTCGAAGTTCTCCGGCCTGACGATCTTCGCCATCGCTGCGAAGTCTTCGGGGTTGCGGATGTCGGCTTTGGGGAAAGCCATGCCGCCGTTGGGCCACTCGCGCACCGCCTGCGCCACCGCCGCCTCACGGCTTTCGGCAGCCCACGAGACATGCAACTGGATGATGCGCCGCAGCGACTTCGGGTCTTTGCCCGCCTCGGTCGCGCCCTTCTCGAAGCGGCCCAGCAGCGTTCTGATCTTCTCGTCAGGCGCCCCGACGGTGATGATGCCATCCACCGTGCGTCCGGCGCGTTCGCTATTCACTGGACCCGACGTGGCGATATAGATCGGCGGCGGCGTCTGCGGCAACGTATAGAGGCGGGCGCTTTCCAGCGTCACATGCTTGCCCGCATACTTCGTCACCTTGCCGCTGAAGAGCTTCTGGATCACCTCGATGGACTCGCCAAGCAGT
>JBDTAI010000025.1:0-3048 GCA_039924685.1 Ktedonobacterales bacterium | reverse complement strand
ACTACATCGGCACCGAGCACATTCTGCTGGGTCTCATTCGGGAAGGTGAGGGCATCGCGGCGGGCGTGCTTGAGCGGCTGGGCATCAACCTCGAGCGCGCACGTATGGAGACGATGCGTGTCTTGATCCAGATGGGCGCCGCCCCCGCAGCGCTACTGGAGAATGATGAGCCACCACCCCCACTCTCTGGCCCGAAGAACAACGTGGTGACGTGTCGCCTGGATAACCGCACGCTCGATGCTCTCGATACGCTGGTGGAGGCGGGTGTTCGTTCGACCCGTAGCGACGCCGCCGCCTGGCTGATCGGCGTCGGTCTGGAAGCCAATCGCCCCTTGCTGGAGCGCGTCAATGCCACCGTCACCGAGATTCGCAGGCTGCGCGATGAGGCGCGCGCGCTGGCCCAGCAGGTTCAACCAGTCCAGCCTGCCCCGCCAGCAGCATCACCGGAGAGCGTCGCCCCCGCCGAAGATGCGCCGAACACGACCAGTCACCCCGCTAGCGCGCCTGCAACGGATGCGCAGGCTGACAATGCGCCTGATAGCGCATCCGATCAGCCACAGCAGCCGGAGTAAGCCCAAGACAGGCCGCTCTTTCCACCTACCGCCCGCTGACCTCGGCACAACCGACTGGCGCCGCTTGCCAGAACGAAAACTCTTCGCGGCGGCAAACGTCGTCACGATGTATACTATCACGATGTATACTATCACGATGTATACTATATGGACCTACGGGATGGGCCCAGGGGCGCGGACCGCTGCCGTCACGCCTGCATTGCTGGCTATTGGCGTGGCGCCGCGCTGATGGGAGCCCGGCTGGAGGGACAACTACACGATATACGCGGGATAGCTGCGGGATAAACACGATGAACCCATACGCTGCGCTCACCACCTGGACGCTTGATCCGGTGGAGGCGCTCGGCCTGGCGCTGCTGCTTGGCGCCTACCTCTATGCAATCGGGCCGTGGCGCTCACGGCGTCTGCCCGATGAGCCGTTCCCACGCAGGCAGGCGATCTGCTTTGTGAGCGGCATGATAGTGCTGGCGCTCACGCTCTTCTCGCCGCTTGATGCGCTGGGGCGCGACTACCTCTTTACCGCCCACACCACACAACTCTTCCTGATCATCACGGCCGCCACGCCACTGTTGCTGTTGGGACTGCCCGACTGGCTGGTAACGCGCATGTTGCCTGCCAGCGCCATACGCAGCGCCAGCCGTGGCTTGCTATTCTCAGGTGTCGCCATTGTCCTCTTCAACGGACTGATCCTCGTCTGGCACATCGGCCCATTCTATGAAGCGGGACTGCACAATCCGCTGCTGCATGACCTTGAGAATCTGTGTTTCCTGCTGGCCGGGCTGATTACCTGGTGGCCGTTGATCACCCCCGCCGATGCACATGCCCGCATGGCCAACGCCCAGCAGATCGTCTATCTGGTCCTCGAAAGCCTGCCGCTGGATGTCTTTGGCGCGTTCACGCTCTTCGCGCCGGGTATCTTCTACCACACCTATGCTGTCGCTCCTCGCCTGTGGGACATCTCCGCGATCCTCGATCAGCAGGTTGGCGGGGCGATCCTCGCCGTGCCGGGCAACATCCTCGATGTCATTCTCATGAGCATCGTCTTCTTCGGCTGGATCGGTCAGATGGAGCGCGAACAGATCGCCCGCGAACGGTTGCAATATGGCGACGATGCGCTGCCCGTAGCCGCAACGGCTACCATTGACATGAGCGGCGCCAGCGACACGAGCGACACGAGCGACGCCAGCGGCGCCAGCATTGGCGCAGTTCCCACGGAGGAAGGGCAGATCGCGCGTTAGCCTGTCAGCGCTCGCCAACCCAACTGGCCCAGCGTGAGTGGCAACGGCACGAAGGCGTCGGGATCGCGCTTGTGCGAGATGGCGTAGTACGTGGAGGGTTCAGGCGTCAGTCGTTCCAATCCATGCCGCTCGATGCGAAAGAACAGGTGCGGCACGGTGGCAAACAACATGCCGATGGCAAGCTGCCCGATGGCGCGCAGAAGGCTTGGGGGTGGGCAGGGCAGCAAGGTAGTCGTGGCTACAGAAGGCGGGGAAGAAACGGGCGATTCGGGACGCGGCACAGATCGCACAGGTTATCTCCGGCTGCTGCCAGGAAGGCACATGGAATGCCGTATGCGCCATTCGCTCAACCTGCGTCGCGTTGGCGCCACCTGGGTTGAGCAGGCGTGCTGCTCTCACTATACCAGACATGTCAGCGGTCTGCTTGCCAGATACCCGGAAAGTGGTCTATGCAAGGTCTAGGCGTTTGTGGTCGCCTTCGCCTGCGCCCACAGATGCAGCCAGTCGTCAGTTGTGAGTGTAGCGAGCGTTGCGCCGTCCCGTTGCGCCTGCGCCTCCATCGCCTCGAAGCGCCTCCGGAAACGCTTGTTCGCCGCTTCCAGCGCATCTTCGGGATGCAGTCCCATACGGCGGCCAAGTGACGCCACGGCAAACAGCAGATCGCCCAGTTCGGCGGCGCGACGCGCTTCGCTGTCGTCCTCGTCGGCGGAAATCTCCGCCAGTTCACGCGCCTCCTCGGCCACCTTCGCCACTGATCCAGCGTCGTCGGGCCAGTCGAAGCCCACCTTGGCGGCTTTGCGGCTGAGTTCATAGGCCTGATAGAGCGCGGGCGCGCTCCTGGGAATGCCACGCAGCGCGCTCTCGGCCTGCGGCGTGGCTTCACCCGCCGTCTCACCCTTCGCTCCATCTTTTGCCGCCCGTTCGGTACGCTTGATCGCCTCCCAGTTGCGCACCACATGCGCGGCGTCTGGCGCCTGAACATCACCGAATACGTGCGGGTGGCGGCGGATCAGCTTCTCAGTGATGCCCTGAAAGACATCGCCGATAGAAAACAAATCCTCCTGGTTGGCGACCTCGGCCTGCAAATAGACCTGAAGCAGCAGATCGCCCAGTTCCTCGGCCAGATGCTCGGCCACCTCCGGGCTGCCATCCCACTCATCCAGCACCTCGGCGACCTCATAGGCTTCTTCCAGCACATAGCGTCGTAGCGATTGATGCGTCTGCTCGCGGTCCCAGGG
>JBDTAI010000024.1:0-12832 GCA_039924685.1 Ktedonobacterales bacterium | reverse complement strand
GTTGTGATGCGGCAGTGGCGAAGGAGACGCCGGGGAAGGCGTGAGGAGGATGATATGTACACCTATAGGCTTGCTATGGAAGCATCCAGCGATGAAGCAACCGATGCCACGCTGGCGATGACAATGCGCGCGGCTGACAGGCGCCATCAGCGGCAGCCGCCCGGCGAGACCCAGCCACCTCAGCGGCTGGACCGCACGCGGCTCACGTCGCAGACACGCGCCTTCTATCGTCGCGCGCTCACTGCGTTGAACCGCGCTGGCGTACCCTTCATGGTGGGTGGGGCCTGTGCCTTCGCCCACTATACCGGCATGGAGCGCCACACCAAAGACCTCGACATTTTCACCCATCCACAGGACTGCCAGCGCGCGCTGGATGCGCTGGCGGCGGATGGCTGCCGGACGGAACTCACCTTTGCGCACTGGCTCGGCAAGGCATTCAGCCCGGATGACAGCGGATTCGCCGACATCATCTTCAGTTCAGGCAACGGCGTGGCGCGGGTTGATGACGAGTGGTTCGCCCATGCGGTGAAAGCCGAGGTGATGGGGATGCGTGTGCTGGTGATCCCGCTCGAAGAGATGCTCTGGTCGAAGAGTTTTATTATGGAGCGCGAACGCTATGATGGCGCCGATATTGCGCACCTGCTGCACGCCTACGCCATGCGCCTCGACTGGCCGCGCCTGTTGCGCCGCTTTGGCGCACACTGGCGGGTGTTGATGAGCTATCTGATCCTCTTCGGCTTCGTGTATCCAGAGGATCGCCAAGCCACGCCGCAGTGGGTGATGGATGAACTGCTGGGTCGTCTGGGCGATGAAATGACACATCCAGCGTCGCTGCAACGTGTCTGTAATGGAACACTGCTCTCGCGCCAGGAGTATCTCGTGGACATCGAGCGCCGGGGCTATGCCGATGGGCGTCTTGTTCCTCACGGCACGATGGCCCCCGACGAGATTTCCGCCTGGACCGATGCCATCGAGAAGATACCATAGCGAAGCGTAGCAGGGGGTGCAGCAGACCAACCCACAGATACAGCCGCAAACACAACGGTGGGCGAAACTGTGACATTCCAGGCCAACGGTACTGCCTGGCGTAGTACTTTCGCAGGCAGTCAGGAGAACAAATCGCTGTGCGGTGTCGTAGTTGTAGATAGGCAGTGGGGCGCAGCGCGTTCGCAGCAGGTTCGCAGCGTGACTGATGTGCAAGCGGCGATGGGGATGGCCGCAATGGGGGAGACGATGGCGCGAGAAAGTCTACAGACGCTCGCCATTCCAGCGACGGCGTCCTATGCGGAAATTGTGGCGATGTTGGCGCGCTCACAGGCGCGACAGGTGGCGATGCTCTTCGCATTGCATGCCTCCTCACCACTGGCGCAACCTGCGCTGCTCGATGCGTTGCGCATCCGCTGTCAGGAGATGGGCAAAACGATTCTGGTGATTGGCGGCGACGAGCGGTTGCGCGCCTGCGCCGTCTCCGTCGGGCTGACCGCCGCAACTACCCTCGAAGACTGGCGCGCGGCGCAGTCGAACATCTGGACCTGGGATACCAGCTGGAACACGGCGCTCTCACCTGACCAGGGCGCACACACGACCCACGCGACTGGGGCGCCCGGATCACGGCGAGCGACCAGCGCCTCCGCTGATCGCCAACGCGCGCCGCTGCGTCTGGTCGAGCAGGATACCGAGCGTGACCAGGGGACCGCCAGCGATCAGCGCAACCTCTATGATCCCTGGAGTGCCGATCCGCCCGCCTATGTTAGCGAACTGGTGGCGGAGATGACAGCGATGCGTCACAGGCAGCAGGGCGCCAATCCGCTGGCCGCTGATCAGTTGCATAACCAGCCCGCATACTACAGGACACCGATCACCGATCCCTTCACCGACTCCACCGAGCGCGAGGCGCTCAACAATGAGATCGAACGGTATGAGGCCGCCATCACCCATAAGATCCGCGTCACCAGCGCTCCTGCGCTTGCGGTGGCCTCCCAGCCATCCCAGCCGTCTCATACGTCCCAGCCATCGCAGCCGGGCGGCACGCTGTAATCTCATCCCCCCCAGAGGAAGACGAACGTGGCGCCCGCCGCTAGTATCAACACAGTAAAGTATGCTGTTCGCGCGCTTGGTGAGGTGATGCGCAATGCCACCAGCGCCCCCAGCATAACGCCCGGCGCCGAGAGGCGACCGGCTGCCCAGAGATCGGCCCAGTTGAAGTAGTACGTGAGGCTGTAGAGCAGGCCATAGATAAACGCCATCAATGGCAGCGGATCATGCAGCAGCCCACGCGGACCTGCGTCCCACACGCGCTTCACACACAAAACCATTGCAAACGCCAGCGGTATGCCAGCGCCAAACAGCAGCAACGGAAACCGCGTGTTCTCGTGTCTGAGCGAGAGCAATCCGCTGAACGGAATCAGCACGGGTTTCGCCGCGCCGTTATCCTGCGTGATGAGCGGCCAGCCGCCGTAGAGCAGATGGAGCGTCAGTTGCCACGCCACAAACGGCGCATAGCCGATCAGCGCGTGCAGCAGAAGCGTTGCCCAGCGTCGTTGCGCCAGCAGTGGCAGGGCCAGGAACGGCAAGAAGAATACCAGCGCCTCGCGTGACAATAATGCCGCCGCTACTGCCACAGCCGCCCAGAGATAGTGCTTGCGATACATCAGAAAGACGGCGACGATCACCCACATCACCGCGAAGGGATCGCCCAAATCACGCATTGCTCCCAACACATTGCCGCAGAAGAGCGCGGCGATGATTGCGGGCCAGCGCGAAAAACCGGCATCGAGGCACAGCTGCCCGATCAGCCAGCACATCACGAGGATGGCGATCAGGTTGATGAGCGGCAACGCAAATGGGAGCAAGCCAGGCTGCCCGCCCAGCGAGAGCGCCCATGCTGTCATGGGATAGAGGATGCGCTGCATACGCAAGTCGGGCGTATACATGGGGCAGTCGAAGTGCGGCTGGCTGCACTCGACGATGATGGCCGGGCGGTAGGCCAAATAGTAGTAAAACTGCCCGTCGTAGCCGATGGGGTTGACACCCAATTGCGGCTGCCCAATGGCTTTGGCGCCCCAGTCGCTGAGATCCGCCAGCCCAACCAGTGTGCTGGGGAAGCCATAGGCGCCCAGACGGCTTTGATAGCGCTCGATGTGGTAGTAAGCGATGATCGCCGTCAGCGTGACCAACGTCACCAGCATGAGGGAGAGCAACAGGCTGGGCCGCCGGATCGTGTTCGCTACTTCGCAGGAAACCCGCTGCAGAGGCCTGGGGGCGCGCCCGATCAGATTCGCTCCCCATGATGAACTGGACGCCTCTAGCGTATCGCTATCGCTTATCGTCCGCATGGCGCCGTTCGACGTGACTGGCGGGCGGGCGGTTGGTGGCGTGGTTGGTGGCGCTGACTTTTGCCTGCGTCGTGTCCGTTGCCGTGTCGCAGTGCGTCGTTTATTGGCGTCTGGCATAGGCTGACTGTTCCTCACCGCGTTGGCTCATCTGCTCGAAAAGCGCGCCCCTGTCGGGTGTTAGCTGCCGTGTATTCGCGCGGCATTGGCGTGGTCGGAGCCAGCCCGCGCTGTTCACCGCGCTGCTGGCTAGGAAACGGCAATTGAGAACGAGATCGTCTCCACCCCCAGCGTAATCAGCGCATTCGCCACAGGATTATCGAGAACGTAGTTGCTGGTAAGCGCCGTGGCCATCCCATGATTCTGCCCATTTGGTGTGACCGTGTTGCGATAATCCAGCAGATTCAGTGGATGGGGCGCCAGCGCGGGCCCACTGAGCGCGAGGGTTACCGTTCCGACAGCCCGTGAGCCAGCGCCAGGGTTGGCCGAGTTGATTGGCGCGGTAATCTGCGCCTGGAAGGTATCGCCCGTCACCGTCGGCTGATTCCAGACATTGTGCAGGTGCATGATCGAAAGCTCGATATGCTGTGGTAGTGGCGCATTGCCTTGCGGGCGCACGACGAAATCATAGGCGATGGTCACGGTGTGATCGTTCACGACGGTGATCACCTGGACCACCTGCCATGCGCCGCTGCTGGCCGTGCTGACAATCACACGTTTCTGGTCGTCTAGGTTATAGCCGTGATAGCTGTTCCAAAGCTCCTGCACGTCGCCGTTGACCGCGATGGTCGAGTTCCACTCGGCATAGGTGACAAGATTCCAGCCCTTGTAGTTCACACTTGGTCGGCTGGTCCCTGCGTTCTGGAGAAAGTTCACCTGCATCGGGCCGTTGTTATAGGTGACGACGCCGTGAAAGGCGTTGTCGTTCGCAGTCGTCACTTTCAGCACACCGTTGAACTGATAGAACGCCAGGATCAGCAGGCCCACCACCAGCACCACCGGCGTGATCACCCGCGAGACGAAGCGCCGCAGTTGCACATTGGCCGGGCGCCTTGTCTTGCTGCTCGCAGTGATTGGCATGTCCGGCGCGTCGTAGACAGTGCTGTTGACAGTGTCGCTGACGCTGGTGTTCACGCTGTGTATATCGTTGGCGCCATCCAGAGCGGCATTGCTCGTCGCGGCGCATGCGGGCGTCTCTTCGCTCGCCTGCGCAGTGTCGTTGCCTTGGTTGCCCTTGATGCTCTTGTTGCTATCGCTGCCGACGGTGTCGGTGATGGTCTCGTCGCTCTTCGACATGGGAAAATCAGCATTCCTCACTAGGTTGGCGCATGCGTCTGGGCATGCGTCGCGCCCGCACATATTCCTGTGACTTCTGGCTACGCTATGGCGTTCGTATGGCGCTGCCGTTACCTACTGCGCAAGTCCGGTTCCATATGCGCAATCTATTATATCCGCCGAAGATTATGAACGATCCGCCCTATGGGACGGTCTCTATTTCCAGCGGGTCCTCACCTGTGGCCGCTGTTCACATTATGGCGCCCCTGCGGTGAGATCGTATGCTGTTATACAATCAGGTACAGTTTTCAGCAGCGCGTAACAGCTTCAGGAGGGGTGGCAGTGATGACCAGTGAACAATCCGCTACATCCATAGCGGCGACGATGAAGACAGTCTCGTTCGCCGAGACAGGCGGACTCAATGTGCTGCGCTTCGGCGATTGGCCGCGACCCGAGCCGGGGCCGGGGCAGGCGTTGGTGCGTGTGCTGGCGTGCGGCGCCAACCGGCTCGATCTCTATGCGCGCACCGGGCGGGTCAAGGTGGCGCTGCCACATATTTCTGGCTCGGAGGCGGCGGGCGAGGTGGTGGCGTATGGCGCCGGAGTGGCGCTGCCGCCTGCTCCCGTTGGGGCGCGTGTCGCCATTGCGCCCTATCTTTTCTGTGGCCAGTGCGAGTTTTGCCGCCGCGGCAACGAGACCCTCTGCATCCGTGGCGACATTCTGGGGCTAAACAGCCAGGGCGCCTTCGCCGAGTATGTGGTGGCGCCCATCAGTAGCCTTGTTCCGCTGCCCGAAGGCGTTGCGCCGGTAGATGCGGCGGCGGTGGGGCTGGCGACGATCACCGCCTGGCATTTGCTGATCGAGCGGGCAAAACTGCGCGCTGGTGAAACGGTATTGGTGCAGGCGGCGGGCAGTGGCGTGGGCAGCGCGGCGACACAGATCGCCAAACTGGCGGGTGCGCGGGTGATCGCCACGGTGGGCGGCACGCAGAAGATGCAGCATGCGCGCGAACTGGGCGCCGACGAGGTGATTGACTACAATGCGCAGGATTTCGCCAAAGAGGTGCGCGCGCTGACGGGCAAGCGCGGCGTGGATGTGGTGGTGGAGCATATCGGCGCGGCCACCTGGGAGCAGAGCGTCGCCTGCCTGGCGCGCAGAGGACGGTTGGCCACCTGTGGCGCGACCACCGGCGACACCAGTTCCATCAACATCTGGGCGCTCTTCGCCAAAGAACTCAAACTGATCGGCTCCTATGGCGGTACACGCGCCGATCTGGCGACTGTGTTGCAACTGGTGGCGGCTGGCAAGCTCAAGCCGGTGGTCCATCGCATACTGCCGCTGGAATCCGTGGCCGAGGCGCAGCGACTACTGGAGGAGCGCGTTGCCTTTGGCAAGATCGTGATTGACACAACGAAGTGACCGCGCCTGCCGGATGCGCGACAGGACATTCTGCTACTGAGATGCTAGCCCCTCTGGGTAGGCTGGATTGACGAGCGCCGACGCTGGCCCTATTATTGGGCGTATGCCTCTCGCCGCTGGCGTCGCGCCTATGGGTGTTCTGTGCTGCTGACATGCAACCCGCGCGCCAGGAAGTGGACTGTGGCGAGTGGCGCGACGTGGAGGAGGGTTGGTGGCATGGCGCAGGCGATGCAGGGCGGCCTGGTGGGGCAGCTATTGGGCGCCTATACACTCGAAGCGCTGATCGGCGCGGGTGGCATGGCGGAGGTCTATCGCGCCCGCGACGCCGCGCTTGGCCGCGAGGTCGCCGTGAAGGTGCTGCCGCGCACGCTGGCCGAAGACGCCGGATACGTTGCCCGCTTCCGGGCTGAGGCGCGGCATGTGGCGTCGCTCACCCATCCCGCGATTGTGCCGATCTACTCCTATGGCGAAGAACATGGCCTGCTCTACCTCGTCATGCCGATTCTGCGTGAGTCACTGCGTGAGCGGCTGGATCGCGAGGGACCGCTGCCGCAACGTGAGGCAATCCGGCTGACGACGCAGATCGCCACAGGTTTGCAGGCAGCGCATGAACTGGGTATCATTCACCGCGACGTGAAGCCCGAAAACATCCTGCTCGATGCCGAAGGCAACGCGCTGCTCACCGACTTTGGCATTGCGCGTGAACAACAGTTGTTGCAACGCTCTGGCGCCCGCACGCTGGCCGCTACTGGCCTGCCCATCGGCACCCCCGAATACATGTCGCCTGAGCAACTGCGTGGCGAGCCATTGGACCAGCGCGCCGATCTCTATGCGCTTGGCGCCGTCTTCTACGAACTGCTGACAGGCGAAGCGCCATTCGTCGCCGATTCGGTGTATGAAGTGGCTGCCAGCGTCCTCAAAGACTCGATCCCGCCGCCCTCGCAGCGCCGCCCCGATCTCTGGCCCGCCCTCGAAGTCGTCACATTGAAGGCAATGGCCCGTTCCCGGCAGAATCGCTACCCCGATATGCGCGCATTCATCAGGGCGCTCAACGATCTCAACTCGACCCGCACACCTTCCCCCACAACGGCGACCGGCATGCCAACCGTCGGCCAGATGGGCAGCCTCCGCCCTGGCGCGTCACCCTCGGCGGCGTATCAGGCAGGGTTGGTGAATACGACGGGTACGATGGGTCAGTCGGGGATAGGGCTCCGTTCGCTTGCAGACGTTGACACCGACCGGCCACCGCTACGCGGCCAGACATCAGCAAAGCGAACAGTGGGTAGTCAGCACGCGCGCTTCTGGCCGAGCGAGCCACTCTCAGCGGCAGCGGCAGCGGCTCGCTCGGCGGGAAAGCCTACGGAACGCGGCCCCACAGGAACCAAGCCGCTGAACTATGGCAAATGGTCACGCCGACGGCGGCGGCGCGCGCTGCTAGGCTCGCTGGCGGCAGTGTTGCTGGTAGGCGCATCAGGCGCGCTGCTGATTGCGCAGACGGGCGTCTGGCGCCTGGGCGGCGCAATGAATGCGGCGGCGACCACCACCATTCAGGCCTATCAGACGGGCGCGGCGCAAACGGCGCAGGCAATGGCGCAGACACCTACCCAACCCACCGCCACCACAGCGCCAACCGCGACGGTGACCGCCACTGCCGTGCCGCAACCAGTATTGAACATCTTCCCAGAGCCACTAACCCTCGCACCCGTCGGGAAGAACAGTTGCAGCGCGACACAGACCGTCAGGAATACCTCAGCGCAGACGATTGGCTGGTCCTGGAATATGCCGGCGATCCCCGGCTTGCAGTTCAGTGTCAACGGCAAGCCGTTCGTTTCGTGGCCGGAGGATACCAAACCAGGGATCGCGCCCGGCGACAAGGATACCATCAGTGTGTTCATGAATCGCTGCCAGACATTCTCCAGGACGATCACACTTACCGATACGCTGGGCGCAACCTATACCTTCAACCTTCAGTCCACGTCGGGTGACGGCAATTGATCTGGCTGATCAGATTGATCCGGCTGGCTGCTCCCAATCCGTTCACGGCGCCGCTTGAGCCATGCCTGAATCGAGGCTTCGGCTCCCTGCGCACCGGGATGATAGTAGCGGTGGGCGCGCACGGCGTCGGGTAGATACTCTTGCAGACGGTCGGGTGGCGGTCGCAGTGGATCGGCAGGATCGGGCTGGCCGCCGTAGTCATCGTGTGCGTATTTATAACCCTTGCCATACGCGAGGTCGCGCATCAGGCGAGTGGGCGCGTTGCGCAGATGCAGCGGCACAGGATCGTTGCGCGTGGTCTGCACATCTTCAGTTGCCGCCGCATAGCCCATGTAGAGCGCGTTGCTCTTGGGCGCGGTCGCCAGATGCACAACGGCCTGAGCCAGCGCCAGCGCGCACTCTGGCATGCCGATGAAGTGCGCCGCCTGTTGCGCCGCCACACACACCAGCAGCGCCTGCGGGTCCGCCATGCCCACATCCTCGCTGGCAAACCTGATCAGTCGCCGCATGATATAGAGCGGGTCTTCACCGGCTTCGAGCATGCGCGCCAGCCAATAGAGTCCGGCGTCGGGGTCGGAGCCACGCAACGCCTTATGCAGCGCGCTGATCAGGTTGTAATGCTCCTCGCCGCTCTTGTCATAGAGCAGGGCGCGACGCTGCACCGCATCCTCCACGGTTGGCAGATCAAGCAAATGGGTCGCTGTGTCGCCGTCGCCAGTGATCGGCGCGACGCTGGCGCTGAGTTCTAGCGCATTGAGGGCGGTACGGGCGTCGCCGTTGGCAAAACTCGCAAGATAACCCAGCGCCTCATCGGTTGCTGTGATGCGCTCACCACCCAGACCGCGTTCGGGGTCCACCAGCGCGCGACGCAGCAGCAGCAGGATGTCGTCATCGGTCAGCGCGTGCAGCGTGAAGACACGACAGCGCGAGAGCAGCGCCGCATTGACCTCGAACGATGGATTCTCGGTGGTCGCGCCGATCAGCGTCACCGTGCCGCGCTCGACATGCGGCAGAATGGCGTCTTGCTGCGACTTCGAGAACCTGTGAATCTCGTCAATGAAGAGGATCGTGCGCTGGCCTGTGGCGCGCAGCAACTTCGCGGCATCTTCGGTCACGCGGCGCAGGTCGGCCACCCCCGCCGAGACGGCGCTCAACGGCACGAAGCGCGAACGGGTCACGCGCGCGATCACGCTTGCCAGCGTCGTCTTGCCGCTGCCCGGCGGTCCCCACAGGATCATCGAGGGCGTATGGTCGCTTTCGATGCTGCGGCGTAGGGCGCGCTCCGGCCCCAGCAGGTGCGCCTGCCCGACGATCTCATCGAGCGTGGCGGGACGCATGCGTGCAGCGAGCGGCTGCGCATCCAGTGGTGTAGCGCCGACCTCCGGCACAGCGGCGCCAAGCGATGCCGCCTGCCCTCCGCCGCGTTGGCCTCTGGAGGAAGTCGCAGGGGCGGCCATATCGCCAGTGTCGCCAAAAAGTGAGGCCTGCTGTTCCTGACGCTCCATACCAGCTACCCCCTGCTTTCATCAGCATGCCACCAAACAGCACGCCCGCCATAGTGACTATCACAGACACCATGGACATTGTACGCCATGCGCTTGTCTGGCGCCTGCCGCACGCATCTCATCACCTATCTTATGGCGTGCCGCTTGCGTATCTTCTGTATACTACAACTGCTGGCATACTCCTGGCATACTTCCATACATGCGCACTAGTGTTCAGTTTCGGCGTATGGTCCGTTGTAGCTAGTGGAAGCTATTGGGCGCTAAAACAGCCAAAGCGCCTGCATGCCGAGCGTTTGCACATGAGCTTTGGGCCATCCCGGTGTAGTAGATGTGGATTCCCTCATTTTCGCCGTTCTACGGGTGCGGCGTGTCACACTGGCCTTGTTGGCTTCGTCTCAAGTTGTATAGGCAGAGTTGTATAGGCGCTACTGGGTGGCCTGTCAGATACCCTGTTCAGAGAGAAGGGACCGCGCAAACGCATGGGCGAGAGCAGGGATGGCCATCGGGAGCAGCCGGAGTGGCGCTCACAACAGGAAGAGTCGCGTCGGGGTGGAGGGCTATTGAGCCGCTTCAGTGCCAGGCATTCGCGCGCCCGTCAGTCCGCAGGAGCCACACCCGATGACGAGTGGGATGACATCAGCTGGGACGATACCTGGGAGGGCAACTGGGAGACCGGCGAGTGGAACGCCGCATGGGGCGCCACCGGAAACGCCGACGCCGCGACTGGCTGGGCGACTGACGCGCAGGGCATGCCTGCCGCTGCATCTGCCGCAGCCACGCGCCGCACTGCCGGTGGACGCGACGACGACGGGCGCGACGACACGCTGGGGATGGCGCTCAATACACTGGCCCAACTGGGCGCTGTTGGGGCGCCACTCTCGCGGCTGGCGCGCATCCGCCTGTTGATGCGACGACGGCCTGCGGCGGCGGCGATGCTGGCATTCTTCCTGCTGGGCTTCATGCTCACCTGCTGCGCGCCCGCCATCCCGTTGCTGCGGCTGGGCTATGACGCCGCCGACGCTGCGTACCGTGTCTCTGTGCTGCAACAGATGCTTGCGGGCGATTCCGCGCAATTGCTCAACGGCGACAAGCTCAATCAGGCGCAGGCGCAGGTGGATGGCCTCGAACGTGATCTCTATGAAATCAACGGCGCTGTCGGTCTGGTGGGCGCGCCGATTGGCGCCCTCAGCCCTGCTGCGCGCGACGATCAACTGCTGGTGCGGATCGGCTTCGATTTGAGCGCCGCCTCCGACGATAGCATCCAGGTGGCCCGCACGGTGTTGACGCCGTTGCAAGGGGGCGCACTCTCCGCCTCGGATACCCCCGCGCTGCAACCATCAGACATCCAGCAGGCGCGCAATCTGCTGGCCGATGCGCAGGCGCACACACTCGATGCGCTGGCGGCCTATCACCAGATCGATCAGAGCGCCTTGCCGTCGCAGTTCAAGCCAGGCAGCAAGTATGGCAAACTGCTGGCGCTGCTGCCCCTGGCGCCCAACATCTTCGCCGAACTCAAGACGCTGCTCGACGCCGCGCCGGGACTGCTCGGCATCGGCCAGCCCGCCTACTACCTGGTGGTGGCGATGGACCGCACGGAGTTGCGTGCCGGTGGTGGCTTCCAGGGCAACTATGGCATCCTTGAGATCAAGGGCGGCAGGCAGTCAAAGACACCCGCTCTCTCGCTGGGTGATGTCTATCCGCTCGATGCCGCGTATGCGCTGGCGAATCCTGAGACGCCGCCTGCGGGAAGTAGCTGTGGCCATACCACGCCTGAGCCGCCGGAATACTACTGGTGGTGGCCGGTGCGCTGCGACCCCAAGTACGGTTGGGGACTGCGCGACTCCAACCTCTCGCCCGACTTCCCCACCAATGCCCAGACAGCCATGCAGATTGTTCAGGATACGCCCAATCAGGTTCCCAACGGCGCGCATCTGGCAGGCGAGATCGCCTTCACGCCGGTGCTGATCGAAGACCTGCTGAGTCTGACGGGATCTATCACCCTGAAGCAATACCATGTGACGGTGACGCCACAAAACCTTGAAGCCACCATCCACTACTTCCAGCTTGTCTATCCCAACCAGGGGGAGCGCAAGCAATTCACACATCTGCTCTCGGCGACCCTACTGGCGCGCATCAAATCGCTGCACAGTGCGCAACTCAAGTCGGTACTCACGCTCGTCGAGCATGCCATCCTCACCAAAGACCTGCAAATCTACCTCGCCGATCCGCGCGCAGAACTGATTCTGCGCCAGTTGGGGCTGGCCTCATCCGTCAACACGGGCGGTGGCGACGGGTTCTTCGTGGTGGATACCAACAATGGCGCCAACAAGGCCAATATCTACATCACCGAGCAACAGACCGATCTGGTGACGTTGCTGCCAAACGGCGGCGCGCTCCATCACCTGCACATCAGCGTGACGTATAACAAGCAGGGTACGGTCTACAACCTCGATACGCCGTTCGAGGACTATAGCGACATCCAGCGAACGTATGTGCCAGGGGACGCGACGCTGCTAGGGTGGTCGGGATTTGTGCCACCCAATACCTTTGGCGCATCCGCTTGTGGCTTCAGCGTGCAATTTTCTTCGCCCATCACCGACTGCGCCGTTGATCACCTGATCAACGGCGTGACGACGAACAGCGATGTGGCAGGCCGCGCGATGGTGATGGGATCGCTGCTGCTGATGTGCGGCGACGAGACTGCCTACAACCAGTACAACAGCCGGGCCGAGTTGCAGCAGTGCGATACGACACCGATGGCGCATACGCAAGACATCTTTCTCATCTGGTATACCCCCCATGCCTATACGCGCAACGCCGATGGCCACGGCATCTATAGCGAACTGATTGAACGGCAGGCTGGCAGCGTAGACACGCTGGCGGTCTACATTGCCACCGGCGCCCAGACGCCCACCACAGTCGTGAGTGATCCGGCCAGCTATGCGGCGCTGCTGCAACAGGCGAAACTCGTCTATAACCACAGCCTCGACACCAACACCACCATCACCTATGCGTTCTAGCGATGTCTGCTCTCTTCCGTCAACTCTCGGCCTTGCAAGGCCGGTGTACGCGACGGAGATGGCGGGCAGGCACATTCGTTGTAGGGGCGTCTGGCGGGCGCCCGCGTTGCGTGGTCCACTTCCTGGTATCCCAGCCGACAAACCGGGGTGAAGTGTATCTGGCTATAGGTGGCGCGGCGGCGGCAGGCATAGTACAATAGAAGAGACTACGGGGCATGCGCCTCGTGAAAGGAGTTATTGAGTCCATATGCGTGTTATCTCCGGTCCCCCCCGCTACTTCTTCCTG